>JAYUFP010000234.1:0-6819 GCA_043738665.1 Isosphaeraceae bacterium | reverse complement strand
GAAAACCGGCGGGAAAACGCCGCATTCGCTCTTTCCGATCCGTCATCAGCCATCCGTCATCAGCCATTTCCTAGCCAATTCCTTTCGGGACGGACTCTAACCGCCGAGATCGCGGAGATCGCGGAGAAATCAAGGAGAGAACCAGCGAAAACGAATGTCAATGTTGCGTCGAGAGAGTTACTTGATATTTCGCTCATTTCCTCTCCGCGGTCTCGGCGATCTCCGCGGTTCGTTTCCGAATTCATGGTTCTCGCCTGATTCGAATTCGCAATTCTCCTGAGGAAGTTCGACACCTGCTCGTCAATCGAGACGTCGGACGGATACAATCCCACGAGACGTCGCTTCGATTCAAACACGTTCGATTCGATGACCAAGGACACTCCTCCGTGACCCGCAACTCCCCGATCGTGTCGCCCCTGGTTTGCGGAGCTCTTTCCGCGATTCTTCTCCTGCCCGGCTCGGCCCGCTCCCAAGAGCCGAAGAAAGACCCCGTTGACCCGGCGGCACTCTCCCTCCTCAAGGAGGTCGTGTCCGCGTACGCCGCACTTCCCGCTTACGTCGATCACGGCGAGTATGTTTCGACCCTCAAGATCGGCGGCGATACCAAGACCCAGCGCTCTCCGGTCCGGGTGGCCTTTGTGCGACCCGATAAGATCGCGGTGGACACGGGTGTCGCCCGCCTCGTCTCGGACGGCAAGACCCTGACGACCGTGACGACCACGCTCAAGACTTATGAAACCCAAGCCGCTCCGAAATCGATCTCCTTCAACACCTTGTTTACCGCAGGCCCTGTCGGCTCGGCGCTTTTCGGTGGCCCCGGCGGGCCGATGACGGCGGCCTTCGTGAATCTTCTCGTCGGAAAAGATGCGACCTCCGCGGTTCGGGAACTCGGCGACACGATTGCGATCGAAAAGGATCGCAATTTCGACGGCAAGTCCTCCCGCGTCCTCAAGTTCACCTCACCGACCGGCGCGGGCTACACTCTTATCATCGACTCGGAAACCAAATTGCTCCGCGCAATCGAACTGGCCTTTGATCGGGCCAAGGTTGACGGCGGTTTCCCCAAGGGCGCGAAGATCGAGGCGGAGTCGTATCTCTGGACGGCGGGCAAGGTCTCGACCAGGCCACCGGCCGAGTCCACGTTTGCGTTCGCGGCGGAGAAGGGCTTTACCAAGCTGGCGTCCCTGGCCGCGGCGGGTCCCGCCGAAGACGACGCCCAGAAATACAAGGTTCATGAACTTATCGGCAAGCCGGCCCCGAGCTTCGTGCTGACCGTCTTGGAGAGCGAAGGGAAGACAAAGACGGTCTCGCTCAAGGATCTGGCGGGAAAGATCGTCGTGATCGATTTCTGGGCCACCTGGTGCGGGCCTTGCCTCGCCGAACTCCCAGAGATTCAGAAGCTCGTTGAATCCTACGCGGGCGAGAAGAAAGACGTGATCGTCGTGGCCTTGAGCCAGGACAACGACCCTAAAGACCCGGCGGAAGTCCGCAAGCTCGTGGAATCGACTCTTGCCACGAAGAAGATCGTGCTGACCGGAAACGCGGTCGGCAAGGTCGCCATCGACCCGAGCAACGCCGTCGGCGAGGCGTTCCAGGTCGAAGGTTATCCGACAGTCGTGATCATCGACGGCAAGGGAACCGTTCGCTCAGCACACGTCGGGTACAGTCCCGATGTTCGCAAGAAGCTCGCGAAGGATATCGACGAGGCGCTCGGGAGCAAGCCCGCGGAGAAGGGGGCTGCCGGGTCGAACTGAGCGACTTACTCAAGCGACTCGATGTCGCGGACGGCGATCAGCTTCGCGCCGAGGGTCTCGTCGTAGTGGATGCTCCCTCGGACACCGACTCGCTTCGAGAGGACCGGGCGGGCGTCGAGGCCAGGCGGCACGTCGAGATACGCGACGGGTCGTCCTTCGGGGCCGATCAGGGCGAAGACGCGATGGCCGTCGACCTGTCGTGACGAGGGCTGAATCAGACCTTGAGCCACATACGGCCGCCGTTGCGGCTTCTCAAGTTCGGTGAGAACGCGGCGCGTCGCGGCGACCTGCTTGTCGCGACGACGGCTTGCCTGGAGGACCATCTCAAACCTCCGCGACGACCGGACCATTTCTTCGTGGCGGGCGAGCGTGACAAGCCGGCGCTCGATTGCGTGCTTGGCGGCGGGGCTCACGGCCCGTTTGAGCAGGAACTCGTAACGATGACGGACCGGATCCAGTCGCCAGGATTCGACGGCCCCGCTCAACATTGTCCGGTGCTCGATCTCGATCTGTTTGACCTCGTCAGCGATCTCCGCGGGCACCTCGCCCGGTTCTTCCCCAAGAACGACACGACTCACTTCGGGGTCGCGCTTCGCGGTTTTCGCCGGTGAGACCGTCGTGCGTGAGCGATTCTCGGGCGCGGGGTCACCTGGCGGGCCGTAGAGCCCGAGGACGACCGCCGCGAGTATCGGCACGGACGACGGCAAATCGCGGCCCTCGCGCGTTGAGACGGGAAAGAAACCGGGGGCTGCGCGGGTCATAACGCGGAACGGCGAAATCGTCAAGGCGAACTCGTTTTTTGCGGTCAGTTGGGGTTCAGTTCTTCGCCTTTCTTAGTTGAGTCACCCCAAACCATAGTGGCCCTCAATCTCGACGAGCCGACGCGGTGGTCGTAAGCTAGTTCCTGTGTCGGGGGGTGCTCCGAAGCACCAGGATTGAATCCCGCCTGTGAGACTCTCGATGAGCTTCCAACCCAGTGAAGGCTACCCGCTCCATCGCCCGAGACGACTTCGTGGCCATCCAAAGCTCCGCGACCTGGTCCGCGAGAACTCGCTTTCGGTCAACGACCTGATTTATCCGATGTTCGTCTACCACGGCACGAACCTCAGGCGCGAAATCAAGTCGATGCCCGGCCAGTTCCAGCTCTCGCTCGATCACTTCGGCGACGCCGTACATGAGGTCGCCGGACTGGGAATCCCCGCCGTGATCCTCTTCGGCATCCCCGCGGAAAAGGACGCCGCGGGTTCCGGCGCCTGTCACGACGACGGCCTCGTTCAGGAAGCGATTCGGATCGCCAAGAAGACGGCTCCCGAGCTGCTAGTGATCACCGACGTTTGTTTCTGTGAATACACCGACCACGGTCATTGCGGGCCGTTGAAAAAGGTCGGCGCGACTTTCGACGTCGATAACGACGCGACCTTGCCATTGCTCGCCGAACAGGCTGTGAGCCACGCCCGCGCCGGGGCCGATATGGTCGCGCCCTCCGGCATGATGGACGGGATGGTCAAGGCGATCCGCGGCGGTCTGGATGCGACGGGCTTTTCCCATATACCGATCCTCGCCTACGCCGCCAAGTTCGCCAGCGGGTACTATGGTCCGTTCCGCGACGCCGCCGAAAGTGCTCCCTCGTTCGGAGACCGTCGCGGCTACCAGATGGACCCCGCCAACGGCGACGAGGCGATCCGCGAAACGGCCCTCGATCTGGCCGAAGGGGCGGACCTCGTGATGGTCAAGCCGGGGCTCGCGTATCTCGACATCGTCCGGCGCGTCAAAGAGACATTCGGCGTTCCGGTGGCCGCGTACAACGTTTCCGGCGAGTACGCGATGGTCAAAGCCGCCGCGCTGAACGGCTGGATCGACGAGAAGCGAGTCGTCATGGAAACCATGACCAGCTTCAAACGGGCCGGCGCCGATATGATCCTGACGTACCACGCGCCGGACGTCGCACGATGGTTGCGCGAAGGTTGATCGACTGCGCGATAAGATTACGCCCCGATCGATGACGACTCGTCGAGATTAAATTAAGCCGAAAACGTTGACGGAACCGACCTCATGACCACTCCCGCCCTCTCCAAGCCCGAATTCGCGCTTCCCAAAAGTCACGAGGCCTTCACCCGAGCCTGCAAGGTCATCCCCGGAGGCGTGAACAGCCCTGCCCGGGCGTTCGGCGCGGTCGGCGGGGAGCCCCCGTTCATGGCGCGGGCCGAGGGGGCTTACCTCTACGATATCGACGGACATCAATACATCGACTATATCGGCTCGTGGGGTCCGATGATCCTCGGCCATGCCGACCCCGATGTTCGCTCGGCGGTCGTCGCGGCCCTCGAATTCGGCTCAAGCTTTGGTGCCCCGACGACCCGCGAGACCGAGATCGCCGAGATGGTGATCTCGGCCGTTCCGTCGATCGAGAAAGTCCGCTTCGTCTCGTCGGGCACCGAGGCGGCCATGTCGGCGGTTCGTGTGGCACGAGGTGTCACCGGCCGGAGCAAGATCGTCAAGATGACCGGCCATTATCATGGTCATGTCGACTCGCTGCTCGTCCAGGCAGGCTCGGCGGCGACCACGCTCGGCACGCCGAACAGCCCTGGAGTGACCACGGGCGCGACGATGGATACGATCCTCTGCCCCTTCAACGACGCATCCACGCTCGCCACGATTTTCGAGAAGTACCCCGGCAAGATCGCCGCCGTTCTCGTCGAGCCGGTCGCCGGGAACATGGGGCTGGTTCCCCCCCGGCAAGGCTACCTCGAACTGCTCCGCGAATTGACCGAGAAGGACGGCGCCTTGCTCGTTTTCGACGAGGTCATGACCGGCTTCCGCCTTGCGTACGGCGGTGCCCAGGAGCGTTACGGAATTACCCCCGACCTCACCGTGCTCGGCAAGATCATCGGAGGAGGGCTCCCCGCCGCGGCCTACGGGGCGCGGGCGGGGATCATGGATTATATTTCCCCGGCGGGACCGGTCTACCAGGCGGGAACCCTCTCGGGGAATCCCCTGGCGATGGCGGCGGGGATCGCGACCCTGGGTAGGCTCCGCGGCATCCCGCCTTATGAAAGGCTCGAAACTCTTTCCGGAAGGCTCGCCGAAGGCCTCGACAAGGCCGCGACCGACGCCGGGTTCCCGCACGTCGTTCAACGCGTCGGCAGCATGCTCACGCTTTTCTTCAACCCTGAGCCGATCCACAACTACGAGGACGCGAAGCGGTCCGATACCAAGGCGTTCGGCCGCTTCTTTTGGGAGATGCTCGCGAGGGGTGTCTACCTGCCTTGTAGCCAGTATGAGGCGGCGTTCGTGTCCGCCGCACATTCGGACGAGGACATTGAGAGGACCATTCAGGCGGCGACGGAGGCCCTCACGGTCATGAAGGCGTAGTCGCCGATCAGACGGCCTCGGGCGGGAGCCAGTGCCCCATCCGGTCTCGCTTCGCGGCCATGTACTTGCGGCGGTCGACCTCGTCCGGAGCGACGATCGGAACCTGGTCGACGACCTCAAGTCCGTGCCCGTGAATCACGAAGGCGTCGGCTTTCTTGGGGTTGTTCGTCAGGAGCCGGATCTTGCTCAGTCCGAGGTCTTGAAGGATCTGGAGGCCGATCCCGTAATCGCGCTCGTCGGCCCGGAAACCGAGTGCGAGGTTCGCTTCAACGGTGTCCATCCCCTGGTCTTGCAACGCATAAGCCTTCAGCTTCTCGATCAGGCCGATGCCGCGTCCCTCCTGGGGCAGGTAGATCAGAGCGCCAACGCCCTCCCGACCGATCATCTCCAGGGCCATGCGGAGTTGATCGCCGCAGTCGCAGCGGAGTGAGTCGAGAAGGTCACCAGTGAAGCACGACGAATGCATTCGGACGAGCGGAGCGGGAACGGACAGTAAGTCGCCCATCACGATCGCGATCGGCTCGTTGCCCGGCTCGTTCTTGACGCCGAAGCCGACGATATGGCCGCGACCGTAACGCGTCGGCAGCTCGGCTTCGGCCAGTCGGTAGACGAGCTTTTCCTGGCGTCTTCGATAACTGATAAGCATCTCGATGGAGATGATGTGGAGGCCGAATTCACCGGCCATTTCCACGAGCCGTTCGCGGCCCGCGACGTGGATGCCGTCGAGGATCTCGCAAAGTATCCCCGCAGGTTTCAAACCCGCGAGACGTGCGAGGTCGACAGTCGCCTCGGTATGCCCCGCGCGTCGGAGCACGCCGCCTTCCTTGGCGACAAGCGGGAACAGGTGCCCCGGCCGAACGAGGTCGGCGGGCCTTGTGTTCGGGTCGATGATTGCGCGGATCGTCCGCGAACGTTCCTCAGCGCTGATGCCCGTGTGGCAACTTTTGAGGTCGACCGGGACGGTGAACGGCGTGCGGTACGGGGCGTTGTTCTGTTCGACCATCGGCCGGAGTTCCAGCCGTTCGGCGAGGTCGGGCATGATCGGCATGCAGAGCTGCCCTCGCCCGTGCGTGATCATGAACTCGACGGTCTCAGGCGTGACCCGTTCGGCGGCGGAGACGAAGTCCCCTTCGTTCTCGCGCTCTTCGTCATCGACGACGATGACGACTTTGCCCTGGGCGATCGCTTCCAGGGCGTCTTCGACTTTGGAAAACTGATAAGGCATCGCGGTCGCCACCCCTTCGGAACCATTCTTCATTCGAGTTTACGACCATTGTACGCAAGCCGCCGAGACTTGACACAGCGCGGCCACGAATGGGTCCGGGGGATTGCAAAGTCCGACGTTGACCGTTCTCCCCTCGGGAAAAGGTGCCGTGAAGCGGCGGATGAGGGGTCATTGGATTGACGCCCCGACCCGGGGACCCTCATCCGGCCTACGGCCACCTTCTCCCGGGCGGAGAAGGACGGATTTTGCCATCCTCCCGCCCAAAGGGTTCATTGAACGTTTTTCCACTTATTCCCTAATGCGAACGTCCCCGTTGACCCTTTGGAGTGCCGGACCTTGCTCCGGCTTTCAAACGCTCCAGGCGCACCTTCCACCTCGACCCCCTTGATAAGGCCCGAAAACCTATCAGTAACCCCTGATATCGACGATCAGAAGTCGTTTTCAAGCGCCCTCGAGGGCTCGTTGGTC
>JAYUFP010000233.1:0-2171 GCA_043738665.1 Isosphaeraceae bacterium | reverse complement strand
ACTTCAAGGGCGTCGTCAGCAAGGCGAATGCCTCGCAGGCCGAGGCCAAGTCGGCCCACAACGTGGTGAAGGCGAGTTGCACGGCATGCCACAACGTCTTCAAGGTCGATGACGACAAGTGACCTGAAACGGGGCCTCGCCCGCCGAGGCCCCCGCCTTTTCCCGACTCCGGTCAGACGCCCCGGAGACCCCCCCTCGTGTTGGAACCCGCCCCCGACCTCGCGTCTCTGACGTTCGCCCTCCCTTTCCTGGACCGCACCGAGCCGACGATCGAGGCCAACCTCGCCCTCGACGAGGCCCTCCTCATCGCCGCTCAGGAGCACGACGCCGGGCCGGTCATGCGAATCTGGGAACCGACGGCGCTGGCGGTCGTGCTCGGAGCGTCGTCCCGGCTTCAGGACGACGTCAATCTCGTTGCCTGCCGCGCGGACGGCGTCCTGATCGCCCGGCGGTCGAGCGGCGGCGGGACCGTGCTGGTCGGGCCGGGGACGTTGAACGTCACCGTCGTCCTGCCGGCCGGTGCCGCGCCGAAACTTGATTCCGTGGCCACGGCCCAGAGCTACGTCTTAGAACGGAGCGCCCGCGCGTTGCGGCGGCTGGGGGAACCCGTCCAGGTCCAAGGGCACGGCGATTTGACCATCAACGATCGCAAATTCGCCGGCAGCGCCCAGCGCCGTCTGCGGTCGCATTTCCTGGTCCATTTCAGTCTGCTTTACCAGTTTTCCATTGAGTCAGTCGCGCGCTATCTGCACGATCCTCGAAAACAGCCCGCCTACCGCTCGGGACGTCCGCACGACCATTTCCTGACGAACTTGAGGCTTCCTCGTCACGAGATCCTCGACGCTCTGCGCGTTGAATGGGGTGCCGATGGTCTCCCCATTTCTCCGTATGCCGTTCCCGAAGACCTTGTCCAGCAACTTGTTGGCGAGAAATTCGCCGATCCGGCCTGGGTCGAGCGGCTTTGAGGGCTCGGCACGCGAGATGAGTCGCCACACCTTCCCGCTCGGTGCATAATTGTCATCAGTGGAGGGAGATTTAGGCTCGGCTCATGTGGGGCAACGGGTGAAGCGGGGGTATCGTGCTTCGTAGGGTGGGCACCGCCCACCGTCTGATCCCTTTAACCGGACGAGACTTAAGCCGGCGGCCAGCGCCCATCCCACGGGAACTGAATTTTTGTCGGAAAAAAGCTGGCACCCTCTCGATAGTATCCCTAGGGGGGTTCCCCACGGCGACGGTCGCGCGGCCGCCGCTCCTTTTCGATCGGGTTGATTTATCAGGGTGCGAAATTTTGTGAAAACTCTTCCGAAAACACGGGATGCGTCGCGCTTGGGTTCGTTTTCAACCCCCACGGTCGAAAAGGGTCGCGGTGCACCGCTTGCTGAGCAGGAGGGTTGGGCGAACTGGAAACAATTGGGTTCGTTTCCGAGTTCGGCCGTCGCCCGCGAGAGGAGCGCGTCGGCCGTCGCCGAGCAGGAGGGTTGGGCGCAATGGAGACAATTGGGTTCGTTTGAGAGTCTCCTCCTCGGGGTGGGCGTGCTGGCCCTGGGAAAGATTCGGGTTTGGGTCGTTTCCTTTTTTGGGTATGCTGACATCATGCGTGTGACCCGCTTCACGGGTTCGACACGAACAATCGCCGACGAATCGGGCTTGGGCCTGGCGCGGACAATTCCGCCCCAGAGCCCGACTGAGGATCACTCGCAATGAACCGCTCGACGGTCGCGAATCGGTGCAACCTCGATCTGATCGAGGCCAACTACCAGCGCTGGCGTGACGACCCACGCTCGGTCGATGAATCCTGGCAAAACTTCTTCGAGGGGTACGAGCTTGCCCTCTCAACCGGCCGGCCGCCCGACGTGGCGACCACGGACGACCTCGACGCGGCGCGCGCCCAGGCCGGCGTTACTCGGCTGGTTGATGCCTATCGCGAGATTGGTCACTATCTGGCCGACCTCGACCCTTTGAAGCTCAATCCCATTCGCGACTCTCATGAAGAACTCGAACCAGCGGCGTTCGGGCTCACCGAGGCCGACCTCGACCGGGTTTTTTACAACCCGCTGGGCGCTCCCCCGCAGGTGACGCTGCGCGAACTCATCAAAGTCTTGCGCGAGACGTACTGCCGGAAGATCGGCGTCGAGTTCATGCACATCCGCAACCCGCAGATTAGGAAATGG
>JAYUFP010000232.1:0-6822 GCA_043738665.1 Isosphaeraceae bacterium | reverse complement strand
CGCAGCGGCCGGAGCGCCGGTGAACCAACGCCACCCGTAAAAAATGGGCACGCCGACTAGGATGCTTAGAAGTGCCAGGGTCGAGACCAGGGGCTCGCGGGCGAAGGCCGCCGCAGTCAATGCGCCGGTTAATACGAGGTAAAACGCCGGCGTGAACGGATATCCCGGCGTTCGAAACGGTCGGTGGAGGTCGGGCCGTTTCCAACGAAGGACATACACTGCTCCGACCGCGAGCATCGACAGGATCGACAATCCCACCGTGGCGTAATTCACGAGGCTGGCGAGCGTTCCGATCCAGACGAACGCGAGAGTGACTGCCGTTTGCAGCGCGGTCGCCAGAACGGGCGTTCCCGAGCGGACCGTGAGCCTCCCCGCGAACGCCGGAAATTGGCCGGCGACTGACATGGCATAAATGACCCGCGGACCGGTTAGCAAATAGGCGCTGAGCGACGACAGAAGCATCAAGCCGACCGCCACCGAAAGCGGTGTCGACCATCCTTGGCCGAAGAGTCGCCGCGCGGCCAGGTCGGCGATCGGTGCGACCGCGTCGGGGCCCAGCCTGTTCAACGGGTCGTTCACTATCGCCTTCACGTCAGCGGCCGAAAGCGCAAGGGCGAAGACCAGGTTCAACCCCAGATAAAGGACCGTCACCCCGAGGGTTCCGAGAAGAATCGCGCGCGGGAGGATTTTTTGGGGCTCGACAAATTCGCCGGCCATGTAGGACGCGGCGTTCCAGCCGATGTAGGCGTAAGAAATGAAGACAAGTGAGAACGTCATGGCTTTAAGCAGGTCGAAATCGATCGGGGGGCGGTCGGCAAGGTGCGAGTAATTCCCTTTCCCGGCGACCAGACCCGCGAGCATGAAAAGCACGAGCAAGATCAGTTTCAGCGCGGTGATCCAGCCCTGGACGTGGGCGGTCTGTTTGCGTCCCCAGGTATGAACGGTGGCGAAAATCAGGATCAAGGCCGTGGCGATCGAACGGTGAACCACCAGGGCGATCGACGGGTCGAGGGCGAGCGGGACTGTAAGATACTTGGCCGACCCGATTGCGGCCGAAGCGCTCGGCGCCCCGAAGCCGATCAGGAACGAGACCCACCCCGAGAGAAAGGCCGCGAGCGGGCCGTATGCCGCGTGAAGGTAAACGTAGTCGCCACCGGTCTGTGGCATCGACGCAGACAATTCGCAGAGAGTGAGCGCTCCGCACGCCGCCACGACCCCTCCGAGAATCCAGAGAAACAACATCAGCTGATTGCTGCCTACGAAGTAGACCGTGAATCCTGAGGTCGTCAGAACGCCCACGCCCACCATGCTCGCGATGATCACGAACGTCGCGGTCGCCAGGCCGAACTCGGCGGGCATCCTGGCGGCCGACTTGGATTCGGGCATCGCGGGCTCCGGGTAGGGAAGTCGTGGATTTCACCGACGATCGAGGGGGTCGACGAACCGGAATTCCTATTCGCCCACACGCCCTTCCGGATCGGTCGGGGCGCGGTGGATCTTTCGGAAGCGGACGAAGAAGTTCTCGTCCAGGCGGGGGGCGTCCGAGACGCGGATGAGCTGGAATCCGGCGGACTGGATTTCCTTGACGAACTGCGCCCGGTCGGCCCGTACGTGTTTTAGGACGAACTCGCTGCTCTTTCCTTTCACCCGATCGAAGTCGATCACCACGAGGTTGCCGGTCGTCTTGAGTGCGTCATGGATCGAACGCAGGGAGTCGCCGGGGCGTTCCAGGTGATGGTAAACGTCGCAAAGGAATGCCAGGTCGAGGGTGTTCGGGGTCAGCCCGGTGGAATTCTGCGTCGCCTTGATCGTGCGAACCTGCTTCTGCTTCAGGCGTTTTGACTCAGCGTCGATGTGCTTCAGGAACGCCGGGGAGATATCGACGGCGTAGACTCGCCCCTCCGCGCCGACCTCCCGGGCGAACAAGCGAGTGAACAGACCGGTGCCCGCGCCGATGTCCGCGATGCTCATGCCTGGCTTGATCGCGAGGGCTTTGACGATCTCCTCGCGCCGGGAATACACCTCGCGCGACTCGGACTCGAACCGCTTCACGAAGGCCTTGACGTCGGGGTCGGCGAACGGGGCGTTGATGTTGTTTTCGGCGGGCTTTGGCGGTTCGGTCTTCGGGGTTTTCGCGTTGCTCGTGTTCTTCGAGGGTGGGATCTTGGATTGCTGCGAAAGGCCGGTCGTTGCCGTGGCGACAAGGATCACGAGCGAGGCCAGGGCCGCGAAAAAACGTGGGGCGTGAACGAACGTGTCGCGGGGCATGGGCAGATCTCCCTGAAGTCGTCCAGTTCGGTCGGGGCCGACTTGAGGAAGTGTAGCAAGCGTTCGCCGAAAACGCCGCGCGGCGCATGAAGAAACCCGGTTTTTTTCTCAAAACCGGGTCATCGGCCTGTCCTTGGCTCTCGGGAACAGGCCGTAGTTACCTTCCCGCCTTTCGTGTGGGTTGATCGAAAGACGGATATTGGGTGCCACTGCTCGTAGCCGATCAGTGCCGTTCGTCGGCGCCTAATGCGCACGGATCGGCTACGAGCAGTGGCACCCAAACGCGCCGAAATCCGGGAACTTATTTCAGGATTATTCCCAACGCGGCATGGCCGCAACCAAAGAGGCAGTGAACATCGGAGTGTACAACTTCTCCGCATCTTGAGGAGAAGCTCGCTGAAAGGAATCTAGTCCCTAGCGCCGGCTTCCGTAGGCGGGTGTCGGCGGTGGCGGAATTCGTTCGGAACTGTCGAGAGGGGGAATCGACAACCTCGGGCTTGGATTCGTGCTGAGTCCCGGAGCCGGAAAGGCCGAAGCCTGCGGTGCGATCAATTCGCGCGGCATGCGCGCGAGGGCCGCGGCGGACGCGTCCCGGACGTCTTGGCGCTTGTCGTAGATCGATGCGCGTTCAAGGTAGATCGCACTTTTCGGGTCGCCGATCTGCGCGATGGCGTTCGCGGCGTTGATCCGTACGGTCTTGTCCGAGTCGAGTTTCAATCGCTCGACCAGTGCGGGAACGGCGCGGGCGTCGCCGAGTCGTCCGAGCACGGCGGCGGCCTCACGACGGCTCGGTGCGTGGTTGCTCGTGAACCGGGCGATCTGCTGCGCAACGGGGTCGATGACCACCGTCTGAGGGGGAAGCACAGGCTGGTAAACCACGGGCGGATTGTACAGGACCGTTGGCGGAAAGGCCGGGGTCACGTACACCGGCGGAGCCAAATAAACAGGAGGGGGCGGCGCCAGGGTGCGGTCGAGCAAGACCCCGGCTCCCGTACCGAGCGCGGCACCGAGGCCAAAGCTCGCGAGCGGAGAAATCCCCGATCCGCCGCCGTTGACGAAGACGTTGCGTTCGAGGATGACCGGGGGACGAGGCCCTGGCTCGAACGCGGGGCGGCCAGCGAAGTGGGCTTCTCGACTATAGGTCCCTCCCGGCCGGGTGACGGTCATCTCTCGTGTCAGCCCGTTCGGGCCGAGGCGGCTCTCCAGGTGGCGCTCGACCGTCCGGCCCCGGGGTCCGGTGATGGTGACGTCACGTTCACGAACTTGCGCCAAAGCCCCCGCGGGGATGAGCCCAAAGCCCGTCGCGCTGAGCGTTAACACCAACGCGCCCTTGCGAATCCGTCTGGCCACGTCCATGACCGATCCTCCAAATCCTACCCGCTCCGTGCCCGATCGATCCCCAAGGATTTCGGAGATCGCGGGCCGAGATTTTTGCCGCCATCCCGATTTTTGTGAAGATCAAATTGAAGACCAAACCGCGGGTGACTGCGACGTCCATTTGCGACAGCCAAGGCGTTACCGTAGACTATCTGCTCGGAGTGACCCGACGAGCGAACGCGAGCGATAAGGCGGCGAATGGTCGACCGGGTGGTCGGGTCTGACCCCTTGCCTGAGGTTCTGGATGTGCCATGAGCCAGTCCGACGAAGCAGCCCCTGATAAGCGGCCGACGTCGGCAGCGATCTCCGACACGGGGGCATGGGCCGTCGAACACCCCCTGCGTGACCTGACCGGCGTGACCCTGGGCGACTACGAAGTCGATCGCCTGCTCGGCCGCGGCGGC
Source organism: Isosphaeraceae bacterium (assembly GCA_043738665.1). Lineage (GTDB taxonomy): Bacteria > Planctomycetota > Planctomycetia > Isosphaerales > Isosphaeraceae > JAYUFP01. The sequence goes on along the minus strand of JAYUFP010000232.1, from coordinate 2,773 downwards.
ATGGGCGAGGTTTACCTTGCCCGCCAGGTCAGTCTAAACCGCCACGTCGCGATCAAAGTGCTCCGCCCCGAGTTGCTCAGCAAGGCGAATTACTTGTCGCGGTTCGAGGCGGAAGCGACCGCCGTCGCCAAGCTGAATCACCCCAACATCGTTCATGTCTATGCACTGGGGCTTGAGGACGGCGTCCGGTTCATCGCCATGGAGTACGTCGCCGGCACGACACTTCGAGACTACATTCGGAAGAAAGGCCGGCTCGAATTACCTCTGGCGCTGTCGATCATGAGGCAGGCCGCGGTGGCCGTCGGGGTCGCCGGGGAAGTCGGCTTGATCCACCGCGACCTTAAGCCCGAAAACCTGCTCCTGACCAAAAAAGGGCAGGTCAAGATCGCCGACTTCGGCCTCTGCCGGGATCTGGACGCCAGCCCGCTCGACCTCACCCAGCCTGGCGTGACGATGGGAACTCCGGCGTATATGAGCCCCGAGCAGGCTCAAGGGCTCGCGGTTGACCACCGCAGCGATCTCTACTCCCTGGGCGCGACGTTCTATTACATGCTCACGGGCGAGACCCCCTTCCAGGGGGACACGGCCATCGCCGTCGCCCTCAAGCACCTGCGTGACATCCCGCGAAAGCCGAGCAACATCTGCCCGGAGATCCCCCCGGCTCTCGATCGCTTGATCATGAAACTGCTCGAAAAAGCCCCGGCGAACCGCTACCAGTCCGCGGCCGAGCTCCTCCCCGACCTCGCCAGGATTCGCGAGGCCATGCACGCGCCCTCCGGCCTTCAGCCGATGAACGACGTGCCGGGGATCTCGGGGAGCTCGCCACCCCCACCGGAAATGGTGACGACGCGATCCGGTCAGGCGAGTTCACTGTCGATGATTCAGGTCGAATCCCCATCCGCCCCATCCCGTCGAAGAATTCCCGGCGCATTGAAATACGTGATGCTCGCGGCGGCGACGGGGCTCGGCGGAGCCCTTGGCTGGATGCAACGACCCGAGGATTTACTCTCGGCCTCCGAAGCCGTTCCTGCCGGTAAGTTGCGGACGATGCCCGGATTGTGGATCGACCCGCGCTGGGAACAAGTCCCTCAAGCGGCAAGCGTTGAGGGACAGTTCCATTACGCGCAACTACTGGCCCCGGCCGACCAGCGCGAGGCGGCGTGGCTGGCCGTGCCGGGGAAGTGGCCGGGTTCGAAAGACTGGGCGGCGCGGAGCTATACTCAACTCGCCAGGCACCTGCTCTCACGGAATGACGCCGACCGACTTCGCGCGTTCGCGGCCGAAATCGACCACTGGGAAAACGGACAAACGCACGAAAAGGAACTCGCCGACGTCATACGCGCGGGCGTCTGTGCATTGGATAAGGATCTCGACGGCGTCATCGACGCGTTTAAAGGTAAAGCCAATCCGGAAAACTTGACGGACCCGGCCCTCATTGAGTTAGGCTTGAAAGTGATCGACGAGGCCGAGGAAGTCGCCACCCAACCCGGCGCCCCGGCGAATCTTAAGCTGGCCCGTGACAATTTGCGGAAAATCCGCGAATCTCTTCTCACGAAACTGATCCAGACCGAACGCCTCGACGGATTCCCTCGCCGGAACGTCCAGAGACTGTTGGGTCCCGCGACGAAACGGGCGGTTCCTTGACCGAAGACATGACGTGTCGCATCTCCGACGGTGGTGTCGCCTCGGTCCGCGGGATCGATAGCGTGCGATGGCGGAAGTCCCCCCGATCTCAACCTCACATCGCCCCGGCCGACGACTCGGAGCTTCGCTCATGGCAATCTTGAAACGGATGACCGGCGAACCCTCCGGCCAGTTGATCGAACTCAAGACCGACGTGACGGTGATCGGACGCGCTCCCGACTGCCACATCATCCTCGACCCCAACGGCGTCAGTCGACGTCACGCCGAGATCCGCAAGGTCGGTAACAGCCATTTCTTGGCCGACCTCAAGTCGAGGAACCGGACCCTCGTCAACAACGTCGTGATTGAGTCCGGACGGGAGCACCCCCTCAAGGCCGGGGATAAGATCAACATTTGCGACGTTGAATTCATCTACTACCCCGTTCTGCCGGCAAACGAGCATTCGGGAAGGGGTGAAGGCAACGTGATGGTCGTTACCGAAGGGGACGGTTTCGACGACCCGAACATGCACACGCTCGACGCCTCCCGATCGAGCGCGCTGGCGAGCGTCGTCCGCCCCGAAATCAAGCTCAAGGCGATCCTCGAAATCGCGCGGAACCTTTCCAGCGAACTGAGGATCGATTCCGTCGCTCCGAAGATTCTCGATTCCTTGATGGAGCTTTTTCCCCAGGCGGAACGCTTGTTCCTGGTCCTGATCGACCCGGAAACTAAAAAGCTCGTCCGCAAGGCCTTTCGCTATCGTCCGAACCGGAAAACGCCGTTCTCGGGGGCAGTTCCCGAAGACGAAATTCCGATGAGCATCAGCCGATCGCTGGTCAATCAGGTGCTCGGCCAAAAGAAGTCGGTGCTGAGCCAGGACGCGGGCAACGACAAGAACCTTCCCACGAGCGCATCGATCGCCGACCTCAAGATTCGCTCGGTCCTGTGCGTTCCGCTGCTCACCCCCGACGGCCAGGCCCTCGGTATCCTTCAGCTCGACACCAGCGACCGCCACAAGTTCCACCAGGACGACCTCGACGTGGTCGACGTCGTTGCCAGCCAGGCCGCGATCGCAATCCAGAACGCCGCGATGCACGAATCCTTGATCGAGCGCGACCGGCTGACGCGCGACCTGAAACTCGCCGAGCAG
>JAYUFP010000231.1:0-2173 GCA_043738665.1 Isosphaeraceae bacterium | reverse complement strand
GACGTGGCCCGAGCCCGACTTGGGCATGAGGTAGTACGACAGCACCGGCGTGACGGTCAGCGACACGAGGAGGGACGCGAGGATCGACACGATGTACGCGATGCCGAGCGGCACGAACAAGCGGCCCTCGACCCCGGACAGTGCGAAGAGCGGCAGGAACGCGAGGATGACGACCGCCGTCCCGAACACGATGGCGGAACGGATCTCTCGACTGGCCTGGTACACGACGACCAGGGCGGGCTTGGGTTCGGGCAGGGCGCTGTTCTCGCCCAATCGTCGGTAAATGTTCTCCACATCCACGATGGCGTCGTCCACCAACTCGCCCATCGCCACCGCGATTCCGCCGAGCGTCATGACATTGATGCTCAGTTCTTGGCCGGTGATCAATCCAATCAGCCGGAACACCAGTGTCGTGACGACTAGCGACAGGGGGATCGCGGTCAGGGTGATGAACGTGGTGCGGATGTTCAGCAGGAACAGGAAGAGGACGATCACGACGAGGATGGCCCCGATGACGAGTGCCTCTTCGACGTAGTACACGCCGCGGTCGATGAAGCTCTTGAGTTGGAACAGTTCGGTCTGAACCACGACGTCGGCGGGGACTGCGGCCTCCGATTCGCGCACGGCTGCCTTCACCTCGTCGGTCAGTTTCCGAGTGTCGAAGTGCGGCTGCTTGACGATGGTGAGGATGACGCCGGGGCTGCCGTCGATGCTCGCGTCGCCCCGCTTTGGAGCCGGGCCTTCCTCGATCTGGGCGACGTTGCCGAGCAGCACGGCCCGGTCGGGGTTCACCTTCACTACGACCTTGAGGAGATCGGCCACGACCTTCTCGGACAACGGCCCGAGTCGGCCGATCACTCGCACGGGTCGCTCCGTCTGACCTTCTTCGATGAAACCCCCGCTCGCGTTCAGGTTGTTCGCCAGAATCGCCGCCTCGACCTCCTGCAATGAGACGGTGTACTCCTGCAACTTGCGGGGATCGACCAATACCTGGTACTCCTTCTTGTCCCCGCCCATGATGATCACCTCGGCGATCCCCGGGAGTTGAAGGAGCCGCGGTCGGATCAGCCAGTCGGCGGTGGTCCGCAAGTCCATCCGCTCCTCCAGCGGCGTGCGGAACGTGACCGCGTGGGACCGCCCGCCGTGAAGGAATGTCGCGGTTCGCCCCGGCTTGTTACCGTCCCAAGTGGAGTTCTGGACGTCGAGGCGTTCCCATGTTTCAAGTCGATTGCGATCGCGCGGACGCCAAACGGTGAAGGTGTTGTCTCGCGACCGCTCAGCCAGGAGTCCGGTCTGGCCGACCACCGCGAGGTCGCCACCCTGCGGTCCCTTTCGGCGGTGAATCCCGAGGTGAAGGATCTGTCCCATGATCGAAGACGGCGGCGTCATCTGGGGGCGGATGCCGGGAGGCATCGTCACCGTGGCGAGTCGCTCGGCGACAACCTGCCGCGCGTAGCGTACGTCCGTCTTCCAACTGAACTCGACGTAAATGACGTTCATCCCCTGACTCGACTGGCTGCGGACGGCCTCGACCCCGGACGCTCCGAGAAGAGCAATCTCGACGGGCTGAGTGACGAGGGATTCAATCTCTTCCGGGGCGAGGCCGGGGCACTCGGTCAGGATCACGACGCGGGGCCGGTCGAGATCGGGGAACACGTCGATGGGCAGAGTGGTCGACAAGTAGCCGCCGTACACGAGTACGACGAGGCACGCCGCCAGTACGAGCGTCCGGTGGGTCAGCGCGAGGCGGATGACGGCATTCAGCATGGTGGTTACTTCCCCTCGTCTTCGTTCTTGTGGAGGCTGCCGTCCGCGTGGATGTGGTAGCCCTTCGGCACGCCACCTCCGCCGGCCTTGACCATGCGATTCAACTGAGCGGCCCCGCCTTGCACGACAAACGAACCGGCCGGTAACGAACCGTCGTTCGCCAGGACGACTTGCTGACGGTCCTGTAGCAAGACGCGGACTGGCACTCGCTCGAACGTGTTCACGTTCTGAGTGAACACGAATGCCTCGGCTCCGTCGCGAGCCACGGCGTCGGCCGGGAGAACGAAAACGTTCTTCACCTCCTCGACTCGGACCAGAAGGCGGACCTTCTGCCCCGGTCGGAATCGCCAAAGGGTTTGCTTCCGCCCCGCGTCGTCCACGAGCCGCGATTCGTTCTCCAGTGGCA
>JAYUFP010000230.1:0-2175 GCA_043738665.1 Isosphaeraceae bacterium | reverse complement strand
ACCTGGGCCGACTGGGCGCGACTCACCCCCCGTGAAGGCGAGCCGTTCATTCGCACCGTGCGATTTCGAATGCGGGTTCCTGAGGTTCTGACCCTGACCCGGCACGACAAGCCGAGGCAGAACGCGGTCACGTTCAGCCGCCGCAATGTCTTCAAGCGCGACCACAATACCTGCCAGTATTGCGGTATCAAGCCGGGGACCGAGGAGTTGACGATCGACCACGTCCTCCCAAGATCTCAGAATGGCCTGACCACCTGGGAAAACTGCGTGCTCGCCTGCGTGGCTTGCAACGCGAGGAAGGCGAACCGCATCCCCGAACGCGCGGGGATGAAGCTGAAGAAGACGCCGATTCGTCCCGCATGGAAACCCCTGTACGACGCCTCGACGGTTCGGATCGCGAGCTGGTCGCGGTTCCTGAGCGAGGCGTACTGGAATGTCTCGATCGAGGAGATGGAGTGAGCGGGGCGGTTCCGACATCCCGCTTTTCCACTAAAGCCAACTTATGCGCTATCTGATCACGGGCGGGGCCGGGTTCATCGGCAGCCACCTTTGCGAGCGGCTGCTGGAAGACGGCCACTCCGTCCTCGTGCTCGACGACCTGAGCACGGGCCGTTACGAGAATCTCGCCCACCTGGAAGGACGCCCCGGATTCGAACTTCGGGTCGCGAGCGTGACGGAGCCCGCCGTCGTCGAGCGCTGTGTCACCGAGTGCCAATCGGTCTTTCATCTTGCGAGCGCCGTCGGGGTTCGGCTGGTCGTGGAAGAACCGGTGAAGACGATTGAGACGATCGTGAACGGCACCGACAACGTGCTCCGTTCCGCCGCCCGCTACCGGCGCCCTGTCTTGCTCACGTCCACCAGCGAGGTCTACGGAAAAAGCGAGAAGATCCCCTTTTCCGAAGGCGACGACTGCGTGATGGGGCCGACCACCACCCGGCGCTGGGCTTATGCCTGCGCGAAAGCCCTGGATGAGTTTCTCGCCCTGGCGCACTGGTATCAAACGCGTCTGCCCGTGATCGTGGTCCGCCTCTTCAACACGGTCGGGCCGCGTCAGACCGGCCGTTACGGAATGGTGATCCCCCGACTGATCGAACAGGGGCTCGCGGGGGAGCCGATGACGGTCTATGGCGACGGCAACCAGACGCGTTGCTTCGCCCACGTCCTCGACGTCGTCGGCGCCTTGGTTCGGCTTTCGGGCCATCCTGAAGCGACCGGGCAGGTCTTCAACGTCGGCAACGACCACGAAATCACGATCCTCGCCCTCGCCGAACGAATCCGGGCACTTACGGGGGGAAAGAGCGCGATCCGGAAGATTCCCTATAACGAGGCGTATACCGTCGGATTCGAGGATATGAAGCGGAGAGTCCCCGACCTGACGAAGATCCATCGCCTGATCGGGTATAAGCCGACGCGCGACCTCGACAAGATCCTCGGGGACATCGTCGCCGATCAGAGTCGCGGAACCGTCTGAAATCGCTAAAAAGGGTTCTTGGCTTCACTCGCCAGCGGCGTCCGGATGAACCCGGAATCGGCTGGGGCTTCGTAGTCGATCGTCGCGAGGTCGGGCGTCTCGATGCGACGATGTCCTCGAATCCGGCTCTCCAGAGCGGCGTCGAGAATGCCTCCCGTGAGCAGCGTTCGCTCGACGGGATAGGTCGGCTTCCCCGACTTGAAAAATTCCTCGACACGCAAGACCAGGGGGTCGAAAAATCGCGCGCCCGGCGGCGCGGGCAGATACATCAAGGTCGAGGCCATGCCCGCCTTCTCACCGCCGAGCTTCACGGCGACGGTCGTGTCATCAACGTGCCCGTTCAGGATCAAGGCCGTGGCGCGGAGGCCGTCGGCATATTCGACGACGAACGCGATCGGGTGGCGAAGCCGCGTGAAGCGGTCCTTGCCTTCGGGGGCGAGAAAATCCACGGTGTTCCGTTTGATGTCGCCCGGGTTGAGCGTGTGGCCGCGGCCCACGGCTTGGGCGAGCAGCTCGCGGGACCAGACCCCCTTGTCGGCGGCGTCCCAGACGGCGTCTTTTTCAAGGCAGGTCACCGCGACGACGCCTTGCGGCTTCCCTTTGCGGTCGCGACGCTCGGCCATGCACTGCAAAGTTTCGAGCGCGTGAAATCCGAAGATTTCGATATCTCCGCGTGAAGCCACGATCACGTCGTCAAACGTCTT
>JAYUFP010000229.1:0-6841 GCA_043738665.1 Isosphaeraceae bacterium | reverse complement strand
TTCTTTCCCAGGTCGATGCGTTGCGAGACCCCCGGCCCTTCGACTTCCCAACGGCCTTCGATCGCATCGGGGACGATCAGATCGATGTGGTCGGTCGTGCCGTACTGCGAGACGCACTCGGTCTCTTGACGGACGTCGGCCTCGATTCGGTCCAGGTGGACGTGAAGCTTCGTCGTCGCCGAAAGCTCGGGGGTGTGGGACGTGATTCGCAAGGGGAGAAGCGTCGTGGATTCGTCATGACGCAGCCAGAGTAACGGCGGGCCGGTTGGTGCTTCCCCGGCAGGCCAGGGCCAGTCGGCCGGAGGGGAAAGAAGCGCGGCACGGAAACCGGCGGCCGCCGGCGAACCTTCGAAGAGGGCCGCGGTCAAACTCGGGTCGGCGAGCACCGCGATCCGGCCGCTCCCTTGCGAGGTTCCGAGAGGCTGAAACAAGGCGATCGCCACGACCTCGCCGCCCGGGTCAATCGCCTGCTTGCCGACGAGTCGCACCGCGTACCGTCCCCCCTCTTGAACCTTGGGTCCCAGACGCAGTGTGAGGAGCCGCAAGCCTGGCGAGAACGCTCCGGGAACGAAGGCCGTGGGCAGTTGTCCGAGTTGCCACGAGCTGACGACGTCTTCGGGACCGACCGATTGAACCTCCAGACCCGGCGGTAATCCGATCGTCAGGTCGAACAGTCTGCCGCGAGGCGTCTGGAAGTCGAGTCGGGTTTCGGTGGTCGCGGTTTTCGCCCCCAGCACGACCGTCGTCCGTCCTTCAGCGAGCACGAGCGGCGGACTCGGTTCGATCCGGATCGGGAGCTCGAACGGCTGCTCCGAGAACCGGTAAGCGAGCGCGGTGGCCGGCCTCGCCCTGAGGTCGGCGGGTAGTTCGTTGCGTGGGTCGATCCTGCGGACTCCTCGCCCTGGAGAACCCGACACCCAGAGGTTCCCCGACGTCGCGATCCCGATCGCCCCGGACTGCTCCCGGGCGTTCGCCAGCGTGAACCCCTTGAACACGAACCGATTGGAGGTCCCCGCGGGCAAGTTCCGGCGGGTCGTCATGATCAGGCGACGTTCTTGATTTGGACCGATCGGGTCCGCGAGCGGGATCGTGACCCGGGTGAACGGTCGCGTTTTCTCCATCACCGTCGTCGCTACCTGCCCATCCAGTTCGAGCTCAAGGATCTCGTCGTCGGGGTCCAACTGCCATTCGAGTCGACTGGCGGACCCTCGCAAGGACCGGATCGCCCAGGACGATCGGGTCCGGATCGCCCCCGAGTCCACTTCCATCGCGATCTCGCCCCGGGCCACCAGCAGGGGAGGCAGCGGCGAGCCGAGTTCCTCGATGACCTTCCAGGAAAGCGACAACCTGCCGCGAGGAGGGAGTTCGGCCTTGATCCGGCTCCGCTTTGCCGCTTCGTCGAACTGTCGAACAAGGGGTTCGCCCGGTCCGGCGGACGCTTCGGCGATCTGTCGGGGGATCTCGACGTCGATCCGCGTCGTCGCCGATTCGGGGATCAAGAGATCGAACCGTTTCCCCTCGGGCGTGAGACGCACGGGGACCAGGACGGCAACGTTCAACGTGTGACGACCACGGCCGGAAAGCTCGACCTGCCAGCCGCCGCCGCTCGGGTCGACCCGGAGCGGCAGGTCTCTTCCCGCGGCAGCCTCGGTCGCGCCGCTGAGGGTCAAGCCGTCGAGACGCAGGGAGGCCCATAACGGCCCATCGGCGGCAAGGGAGACGTCCGCCGCGACCTTGAGGGCGGCGATGTCATTCTCCACGGAACCCGACACGACGATCGATTCGACCGCGAACGCCCAGGGAGCCGCCGGCCCTTTGCCGGCGCCAGGCCCTGGCTTGGGTGCGGCGAGCAGCTTCGCGTACTCGTCTCCGCGGAGGATCACGAAGTCGGGCCGGGTCAACGACTTCCAGAACACGGAGAGGTCGGTGGGACTGTTCAGGAAGACGTAGACAGGCGGCGCCGGTCCGTTCACGGGAGCGGCATCGCGCGGAGGACTCATGATTTCCTGCGCGGGTGCGGAAGACGCGATCGCGAGCGCCGCAATGGTGATTGCGAGCAGGGGCAGAAGCCAGAGTCTCCCGTTGCGTCGCAAGGGTGTCCGAACCTTCCCGGGGGCCAATTCGAGTCTCGGCCTTCCCGATCACGCGGAACGCCGTGGTCCCACTCTCGACAAGAACCGCGGAGGCTTCATCCCACGAGAGGGCCGGCCGATCGATTGATCCGCCCCCCGGCTTGATGAACCCTCAATAGTATAACACGGGACGAACGGGTCGCCACAAACGGCTTACCCAGTCGCCAAAGTCAACCGAATCAGGCTCCTTTCCGTTCCTGCCAGGCTTCCGCCAGTGCCGCGACGGCTTGCCCGTGAACCTTGCCGTTGGTGGCGAGAATTTCTCGGCCGTAAAGGTCGTAGGGGCTTCCGGAAAGCCGGCTGACGTGACCGCCGGCTTCGCGGACGAGAACGACCCCGGCGGCGGCGTCCCAGGGGTGCATCTGGGTGGCGTAGCAGACCTCGCAACCGCCGGCCGCCAGGAGCGCCAGGTTCATGGCGGAGGAGCCGGTCCGGCGCACCGAGTGCGTCCCCGTCGAAAGCCGCCGCATGTAGGCCATTTGGCGGTCGCCGTCAGCCGAAAAATCGGTCGGCAGACCCGTGGCGATCAGGCTCGACTCCAGGCGTTCCACCTTCGAAACGAAAATCGGTCGCCCGTCGAGCGACGCCCCCGCCCCCAGTGAGGCGCTATACGTGGCACGGGTCAACGGATGATAAACCACTCCGGCGACGAGTCGGCCTTCGTGCTCGAGCCCGATCGAAACGACCCAGAGAGGAAACGTATGGGCGAAATTCATCGTCCCGTCGAGGGGGTCCACGACCCACCTCCAGGGCTGGTCGTATTCCGTCTCGGCCCCCTCCTCCTCCGCGAGCATCGTGTGTCCGGGGAACATCTCACGGAGGCGCTTGGCGATTAATCTCTGGCTCGCGAAATCGGCCTCGGTGACGAGGTCGGCCGGCCCTTTCTCGCGTGCCTCAACCTGGCCGTAAAACGACAAAAGCAACGCCCCTGCCTCCGCGGCGATGCGCTCCGCGGCCCGCTGATACTCTCGATAATCCTCGGTCACCGGCGCGTCCTTGAACGGTTCATTTCTTGACTGGGATCATTGGAGAACGTGTCGGGATGACCGATGACCGATGGCCGATGGCCGAAGGTCAACTGGCAGACCCGAATCCGCCCTCGGTCATTGGCGCTCGGTGATCGGTCATCGGCCATCGATCAATGGTCATCGAACTTCTCTCAATCCTCAGCCTTCTTCGCAGCGGGCTTCAACTCCTTGTCGCGGAGGAGGCCGCGCCAAGCTTTCAGGCCGTTCCCGTCGGGTTTCTCAGGGTCGTATTCCAGAGAGTCCCGCCCGGTGATCCTCATGAGGTTATCCAGGGCAAGCTCCCGAATTCCGACCTCGTTCTCGGTTCGGCCGAGCAGCCCCACGAGTGCGGCGAGGGTGGTCTCGTCCTCGGCTTCCTTGGGAGTGTAGCCCACGAGAAGTTTCTCGGCCGTCTCGGCGAGGTCGGGGCCGAAGTCGCGGGCGAGTTGCTCGCGGAGGAGCTTGGCCGCATCGGGGCCTTCGGCAAGGTAAGAGCGCAGGACGATGATCGCGGCCTTGCGGGCCGTTGCGGCCGACGCGCTCCGCTTCTTGTTGAGGACCGGCACGACCATCGAAATGTCGCCTACAGCGCGGAGCGACGAGACCGCGAGGCGGCAAATGTCCTTCTGTTCATCATCGGTCGCCTCCACAAGGCTTGCGACGATCGGGCGACCGGTCGGCAGCGCCTTCAAGAAGGAATCGCCGACCTGCTGCTCAAACGACGACAGCACCGACTCGGTCACCCACGACGGCGCGGGCTTGTCCGACTTGTCCGTGAACGTGCCGTCCGGTTCCACCGTCAACGCCCCTGCCGCCGCGATCTCATCGGTCTTCGACCCCTGCGTCACCTTGACCGGCCCCTCCGAGGCATAGACGCGGAGAATCGACGACGAGGGGTTGCGCTCCCCGTAATTTCGACGATTCAAGCGCTCCACGCCGATCAGTCCGTTCGGCGGCGCGGTGATCGTGGCCGTCCGGTCACCCAGCGCGACCTCGAACGGAAGGCCCGAGGGCGTTCCGTGGAAGACGACTCGCCCCTGGGCCAGGCTCAAGCGGGCCGCATCCGAAGGGCGAGGCGCACGGACCCAGACCTCGGTTTCGCCGACCAGGTCCACGACGCCCGAACCGAGCTCCAGAGTCGATCGAAACGGGGCGAGACTCAGGAGCCGGTCCTGCTCGCGGAGCGGCGTTGCGTCCGAGAGCCGCACCCAATCCCGCTTCGCAGAGTCGAACCGAAGGAGCACTCCGAAACTCTTCCGGGCCAACCCGGCGTCGCCCGCGGCGAGAGTCCTCGTGACCTCGGGTTTGGTCCCCTCCTTGGGTTTCTCGGACTCCGCGGGCTTCTTCGCCTCCTCGGCTTTCGGGGCGGCTTCGGGTGTCGTCAGAGGCGCAGCGGGCTCCGGTGTCGCGGCGTTCTTGGCTTCGTTCGGCGCTTTGGATTGGGCGGCCTTCGGGTCTTTCGCGGCCCTCAATAGGTCGTTCACGTCCGAGTTGGGTGCCAGCGCGATCGCCACCCTGGGGGTGGAATCGGGGGCTTCCAGACTCTTATAGGCCGACCAGCAGAGGACGCCGATCAGACCCAGAATCGCCGCCGCGGGCCAGACCCGCTCATAAAGCGGCCTGCGCGGCGGGGGAGGCGTCACCCACGGCTGGACCGGCTCGGAGACAGGCGACACGTCTTCCGGATGGAGTGCCTTGTGAACCCGCGCCTGCACCGCCTCGCGACCCCTCACGAGACTGTACATACGTATACGTGCGTCGACCGGCACCTTCGCCTTTTGCCCGATCAGGCTCAGGATCTGGTGGACGCTGGCCACCTCGGCCAAATGGACGTCGGAGGTCAAACAACGCTTCTCGAGTTCCGCGACTTGATCCGGTTCGAGCTCGTTGTCGAGATAGCCGGCGACGATGTTCGGGTCGAGTGCGTCCGGCCCCTTGACGGGCGGGACGGTAAGCCTCCGCTGCCGCGTCACCTTGTTGATTCGTTCCACAAGTTCTTGTGTGTACGTGCTTTCGGCCACTTGCCTTCCAATCGCGCGGACCTCGTTCGGAGACAGCGTGTCGTCGAGCCAGGCGAGCAAGGTTCGGAGTGTCAGTCGCATCGCGGTCGTCCCTTCCGGGAGTGAACAGGAGTGCCGCGAGTTTTTTTCGCGGCCCTTTCCCTTGTTAGTGCGAACTGAGGGACAACTCCGTGCGGATTTCTCAAAAATAAACTCAAGTTCCTGACGGCTTGAGCCGGTAGAGCCGGAATATCCCGTCGCCATCCGCTCCGCCGTAGAGCGGTTCAAAGCTCTCCGGGTGAGATTCCGCCCAGCCGTGTTCGACGGGGAAGCCCATGCGGTCGGCCACGTTGTGGGGACCTTCCTCGGGGTTCGCTCTCGTCACGACCAGCAACTGAATTCCCTCGGCGCGGAGATTCGCAAGCCAAGACACGTAGTCCGGGTGGACGCGATCCCAACCCGGCCGGGGGTGGTGCCAGGTTCTCGGGTCTTTTCCCGAGAGCATCGCCTCGCGATGGTAGTCATGCAGGAGCCAGTCTTTGTGGCGGTCAACGTTGACGTAGCGGACTTCGTTGCGCAGGCCGGTGCCCATCAGGTAATAGGGCAAGTCGGTCCCCGCGTAGGCCACGCGCGCCCCGTTCGGTCCGCAACGGGCGTCGAAGGCGAGCCAGCCCCGGTAGTAGTCGGGGAACCTCGGGAAAAAACGCTGCCTCGCGTCGGCGTCCCAAGGGAAGAAGAAGAAACCGGCGAGCGCGAGGTACGCAATCGTCGCCGCCGTTGCGATCGCCGGCGCGGCGCGACCGCCGTCAAGCCGCAACCAGGTCCACGCCGCGCAGAATGCCGTCACACCGATCATCAGGGTGGACATGACGACCGCCCACGGTCCCATGACGGGAATCAACGCGGGAATTTGGTTGGGGATCATCGAGGTGAGATCCCAAGGGGGATCTCCGTTCGAAAAGGGCCACGGCTGCGGCGTGAGGAGGTGAACGGCAAGAAGTCCGACGCCCAGCCAGCTCGCCCCGGGGCTCCGATCGAACACACGAGAAAGAGGAACGGCCGCAAGCCCGAGCGCCTGCAAGAAAAACCGCTGTTGCGTGCGGTAGGGAATCACCAGCCAGTATAAGGCGATGTTCAAGACCGCCAGGCCCGAGATCAGCCAGACCATGCGATCAACCGGACCTCGTGACACGGCCTTGACGCGCCAGAAGCCGAACAAAGCCAAAAGCCAGAGTGGGACGAGGCGGGGGTCGAGGACAGCCATCATCAAATCAACGAACGCCCGCCACATGCCTCGTGGAATGAAGTACGGGCTCAGCCGCATCACCTCAGGTCCGTACCATCCGGCGAGCCAGACTCTGCCGAACGCTTCAACATGCAAGGGATAGAGCGGATTTCCCGTCAGCCAAGCGTTCCTGGCATACCAGAACCCGGCGACCGTGAAGGGAACAAGCGTCATGATCGCCGCCGCGGAAATTTTCCTTGAAAAGTTCGACGCCGACCGAACTCCGATCAGAAGCCCCGCCACAATCAAGGGCGGGACGAACACGACGGCCGGGGCCTTCGTCCCCAAGGCGAGGCCGGCCGCCAATCCTCCGAGCACGAGAGACGCGAGGCCGTCGTCGCCAAGTGCATGACGGACGATGAAGTAGGTGGCTAGCAAGTAGGCGGCGACGAAGATCATGTCGACGTTCGCCTCAAA
>JAYUFP010000228.1:0-6846 GCA_043738665.1 Isosphaeraceae bacterium | reverse complement strand
TTGGGTACAACCCGCGGCACCCGGATCGGGCTCGTGGGGACAAGGTTTCAAGCCACCACCCCGGAATCCATCATGAGCCTAAAAATTTTGAATGATATGTATAGTTTTGCAAGTCAAAATCATCCTCGAAGTGATCGTAAAGGACTCGAAAGGCGAAATCCACGCGACTATAGTCTCCACCGGAGACTCACTATCCCTTTAAAGCCAGTTCACATGATGAAAACACTCACTGTGATCGACTTGTTCTGTGGAACGGGTGGGTTTTCGAAGGGTTTCGAGAACTCGAAAAACGCCGAATATCGTACGGTTTTCGGAGTCGACCTTCTCCCCGTCGCCGTCGAGACATTTCGCAAAAATCACAAACATGCAGTTGCCGGCGCGGCGGATATCCGAAAGACGAGACGTCGCGATGTCGCGGACCTCTTGAAATTGAAGCCCGGCGAATTGGATTTGATCGTCGGGGGTCCGCCGTGTCAGGGATTTTCCTCGATTCGTCCCTTTCGATCGTCTAGTGAAGACGATCCGCGTAATTCGCTTTTCGAGGAGTTCGCGTCATTCGTGAACTTTTTTCGACCGAAGTATTTCGTGATCGAAAATGTCGTTGGTTTGGCAACCCACAAGTCGGGTCAGACCATTGCCGCGATTCAGGAATGCTTCCGACAAATCGGTTATGATTGCGATTGGCGACTACTCAACGCCGCCCACTTCGGCGTGCCGCAGCGGCGTGAGCGATTGATCTTCATTGGTTGCCAGCGTGGCGGCGAGATTCCGTTTCCGATTCCGACACACCGCTCCGAGGGCGCCACCATCGGTTGCAAGCAGAAAAATAAAGTATTAGTTCCTCTTGAAAACGATCTTTTTACCCATGCGTCATCGCTTGTACCGGCCGTCGGCGTCATGGATGCGATTGGAGATCTGCCCGCGATCCCCTCGGGTGGCGAGGCTCGTGAATATCACGGTTCGCCCACCAATGAATACCAAGCGGCGCGGCGGGGGATGACCCGAGTGTTGGCACTGCATTACGCAACCAGACACTCGGAAAAAATGCTCGAGATCATCAAGTTTTCCGGGCCGAACATCAGTTATATACCAAAGCATTTAATCACAAGTGGCTTCAGCTCTTGCTATTCTCGACTGGAGCCGAACAAACCTGCCGTCACGATCACCGTGAATTTTGTGCATCCTGCCTCGAATCGGTGTATACACCCCGAACAGCATCGTGCATTGACGCCTCGCGAGGGGGCAAGATTACAGTCATTCGACGATGATTTCGTGTTCGCCGGAAATCGGTCCCAGATCACGAAGCAAATCGGTAACGCCGTCCCCCCATTACTCGGCAAGGCCGTCGGGGAGGAACTTGCGGGGTACTTCTAATCCTGTGGAGTCGGCGCGATTTTCTAGATATCGATGTCCTTGGCCGTGTAGGCTTCCTGCATGATGAAATTGAACCGGGCTTCGGGTTCCTTGCCCATCAGGTCGGTGACGGTCCGTTCGGTGTAGGGCCTGTCGTCGTCGGGCACGATGACGCGGAGGAGGCGGCGGCGGGACGGGTCGAGCGTCGTCTCGTAAAGGAGCGCCGCGGGCATCTCGCCCAGGCCTTTGAATCGCGTGACGTTGGGTTTCGCGTTCTTGGGGAGTTTCGCCAAAATCCGGTCCCGGCCGGCATCGTCGGCCGCCCAGTGCGTTTCCTTGCCCCAGGTGATCTTGTAGAGCGGCGGGCAGGCGAGATAGACGTGCCCTTCTTCGAGCAAAACGGGCATGTGGCGGTAAAAGAAGGTCAGCAAGAGCGTGGCGATGTGGTGGCCGTCGCTGTCGGCATCGGTGAGCAGGATGACCTTGCCGTATCGGAGGCGTGCCCCGTCGTACTGATCGTCCATGCCGCATCCGAGGGCGCTCACGAGGTCGGTCAACTCTTTGTTGTCGAGGACTTTCGCCTTCCCGGCCTGTTCCGCGTTGAGCACCTTGCCCCGGAGCGGCAAGATCGCCTGGATGTCGCGATCGCGGCCTTGCTTGGCCGAGCCCCCGGCGCTGTCGCCTTCGACGATGAACAGCTCGGATTCGTCGGGGTTTGAAGTGTCGCAGTCGTGGAGCTTGCCGGGGAGGTTGAGCCGGTTGCTCACGGCCGTTTTGCGACGGACCTGCGAGGCGGCGGCACGGCTCGCCTCGCGCGCCTTCGCCGCCGAAATCACGCGCTGGGCGATCGCGTCGCCGACGCTTTTGTTCTTGAACAGGAAGTCTTCGAGCCGGGGGCGGACCATCGATTCGACAGCCCCTTTGACCTCGGGGTTATTCAGCCTTCCCTTGGTCTGACCCTGAAACTGGGGCTCGTGAAGACAGACGGAGAGGACGGCGGTCAAGCCTTCGCGAATGTCTTCGCCTTTAACCTCGACCCCCTTCTTGATCAACTCGTGCGCGTCCATGTATCGCAGGACGGCGGCTTTCACGGCGTCACGCATCCCCTGTTCATGGGTTCCGCCGTCGCGCGTGGGGATCGTGTTGACGAAGGAGCGGACGTCCTCGTCGGTCGCCTCGGTCCAGGCCAGCGCCAGATGGCAGCGGAGTCCATCGTCGAGGTCTTCCCGCTCGAGGACGAAAGCGGTCGGCGAGACCCGTTTGTCCTCACGACCGGCGTTCATGGCGTCGAGGAAGTCCGAGACCCCGCCTTCGTGGCGGAATTCGACCGATGTCTTGTGTTTTTGATCGACGAACTGGATCACCAGGCCTTTGTTCAGATACGTTTTGACTTCGAGGCGTTCGGCGATCAGCTTTTCGTCATATTCGGCGTCGTGGAAGATGTCGGGGTCCGGGGTGAACGTGATCGTCGTCCCGTTCCCCCGCGCGGCCGGCTCTCCGCGCTCGACGCCCCCGAGTGGTTTCCCGCGCCGATATTTTTGAACATACGTCATCCCGTCGCGGCGGACCTGCGCGATCAGGTTCTTGCTGAGGGCGTTCACGACGCTGGCCCCGACGCCGTGGAGGCCGCCGGCCACCTTGTAGGCGTCGTTATCGAACTTGCCGCCCGCGTGGAGAGTGGTGAAGATCACCTCGAGCGCGCTCTTGCCGGTCTTGGGGTGGATGTCAACGGGGATTCCGCGGCCGTTATCGGAGACGCTGATCGTCTTGCCGTCCGATTCGAGTGTGACGACGATCCGCGAGGCGTGGCCGTTCATCACCTCGTCAACCGAGTTGTCGACGATCTCCCAGAGCAGGTGATGCAGCCCCGACTTGTCCACCCCGCCGATATACATTCCGGGCCGGCGGCGGACGGCGTCGAGGCCTTCCAGCACGGTGATCGAGTCGGCGTTATAGGATCCTGAAGCCATTCAACAACCCCTCCGCGGACCAATGGCGCCGCAGGCTACACTCACAGTTCGCCAACGTCTTCGACGCTCGGAACCGGCCGCGCCTCGTCGTAAACGATTGAATCCAGCGAGCCCCGCTGAAGCACCCCATAGCCCTTGCCGCCGCGACCGGTCACCGGATATTTCGTGGCGCGAACGACCATCGTCGCGCCCCGGTTGGTCTGGACGGTCAGCCCTTCGCGCATCCGGTTGGCGAGGGCGAAGCCGAGGACCCTGTCCTTGGAGTCGAGCTTGATCGCCATCACTCCCTTTGCCGCGGTGGACACCACGTTGGCCTCGGTGACCGGGAAGATCAGCACCCGTGCTCCGACCGTGGCGAGGCAAATGGTCTCGCTGCCGTCGGTGGCTTCGACTCCCACCACGGCGTCGTCGCGGACCGCGGCGTCGAGTCTTACAACCACGCGGCCTTTCCGGTTCGACACCGGGGCCAGAGTCGAGAGTGCGAAGCGGAGCACCTTGCCGCCGGCCGTCAGCGCCACGGCGTAGGGAGGCTCAGGTAGCGAAGGTGCCGTTCCGTTGCCGTTTCCGTTAGGCTGTCCTGCCTCGCCGTGGAGCATCTTTTGAACCAGGGCCGGTTGCTCCGGCGGCTCGGCCACCGGCTCGGGGAGGCATCGCGGGTCGTGGCAGAGGACGCTCACGATCCGCTCGCGGTCTTCGAACGTGAACAGCTTCTGGATCGGTTCGCCGTGCCCGGTCGTGAGGGGAATATCGTTCGCTCGCAGGGTATAAGCCATGCCGCGGTCGGTGAAGACGGTCAGTGTGTGACGGGCCCGCGAGCGATAGATCCAGCCGACCCGGTCGTCGTCGCGGATCCGGATGCTGGCGACGTCAGTGAAGGATTTCTGCCGCTTGGTCCAGCCATCCCGCGTGATGATGACCCAGGCGTCTTCATCAATGATGTAATCTTCTTCGCGATATTCGACGGGAGTCGCCGGGCCTTCGATCTTCGTCCGCCGGGGCTCGCCGTAAGCACTCGCGATCGCCTTCAGTTCGGCCCGGATGATCGCCCAGCGTGCGGGCTCGTCGGCGATGAGTCGTTCGATCTCGGCGGCGCGTTCGCGCTTCTTGGCAAGCTCGCCGAGGATGTCGTGGATTTCCAGCTTGCCGAGCCGATAGAGCTTGGTTTCGAGCACGGCGTCAGCCTGGACGTCGCTCAAGTCGAACCGGGTCATGAGCTTGGGGGCCGCGTCGGGTTTTCCGTCGCTGTCGCGGATGATTGCGATCGCTTCGTCGAGGTTGTTGAAGACGATCGCGAAACCTTCGAGGATGTGAATCCGATTCAGAAGGTGATTCAGCTCGTGGCGAAGCCGGCGCGTGACGACGTCGAGGCGGAAGTCGAGGAAGTGTTGCAGGATGCTCTTCAGATCCAGTCGCGCAGGGACGGCGACTTCGGCCCCCGCCGCCGGGAGCAGACATGTGAGGTTGACGTTAAAATTGGTCTGTAGCGGCGTGTTCTTGAAGAGATAAGCGAGGGCGGCGTCGATGACCGCGCCTGGACGTAATTCGAGTGCGATCCGGACGTCGTCGGTGCTCAGGTCCTTCACGTTCGTGAGCTGGGGCACCTGTCCTTTGCCGATGAGTTCGCCGATGCGGAGGACCAGGGCGTCCTTTTCAATTCCATAGGGAATCGAGGTGATCAGGATCGTGTTCGGCTTTTCGGGGTCGGGTTCATACGTGCCGCGAACCTTGACTGACCCTTGACCGATGGCATAAACCTGCTGAAGTTCCTCGGCCGTGTTGAGGATCACTCCGCCGGTCGGAAAATCCGGGCCTAGCACGTTCTTGCAAAGTCGGTCGAGCGAGATTTCCTCACCGTCGAGCCTGGAACCGAGGAGGAGGTCGAGTGCCTTGCAGACTTCTCGGAGGTTGTGCGGGGGGATGTTGGTCGCCATGCCGACCGCAATCCCCGAGGCCCCGTTCACGAGAAGATTGGGGAACTGCGCAGGGAGGACAACCGGTTCCTCGGTCGTCGACGCATAATTCGGCCGGAAGTCGACGGTCTGGTCGCGGAGTTCGGAGAGCAGTTCTTGAGAGATCGGCGTCAACCGGCATTCCGTGTAACGCATCGCGGCGGGAGGGTCGCCGTCGATCGAGCCGAAATTGCCGTAACCCTCGATCAGGGTTTGTCGCAGGCGGAAAGGTTGGGCCATCCGCACGAGGGCGTCGTAAATCGACTGGTCGCCGTGCGGGTGATAGCTCTTCATCACCTCCCCGACCACCGCCGCCGACTTCATGTAGCGGGAGTCGAACGTAATGTGGAGATCAGCCCACATCGCGTACAAGATCCGTCGCTGAACGGGTTTAAGGCCGTCGCGGACGTCGGGAAGGGCGCGCGACGTGATCACGCTCAAGGCGTAGTTGAGGTAGCGCGAGCGCGTCGCCTCGGCCAGCGAGACGTCTTCCACCGCCATCCTCGGCCGCTTCCCCTCGGGGCCTGGCCCGTCACCCTTGCGTTTCGCGCGCTTCGCCATCGATCCCTCGACCCCTTCATCCCCGGGGCGTTCCGTCCTCGGACCGCTTCAACAATTGGCAGAGCAAACCCGATCCGCGTTTTCAAAACAATATCAGTTCTTGGAACGACCGGCAACACGATTGACTGTACTAATGAACAAAGAAGAGTTGTTTCCGCGACGAAGCCGAGTAAACCGTAGAGGTTTTCCGTGCGCCGGGAGAGTTCTGCTTGTTGACATCAAGGTCAATTGCTAGCTTACGCCCGACGACGAGCCAAGTTTTCGGGGCAAACCGTCGCATCGGGTTGTTTAACACACCGCCGTCCTCGGCGGCCAAAGGGGGAAGCGGACAATGCGCAAGTACGTGACCGAGTTCATCGGGACGTTCTTCCTGGTCTTCACGATCGGGATGACCGTGATGGGCACCAAGTTTTCAGATGGAGTCATTCCTCCCATCGCCATCGGGTCGGCGTTGATGGTCATGATCTACGCGGGGGGACACATTTCGGGAGGCCACTACAACCCGGCGGTGACCCTGGGTGTTTTCCTCAGGGGCAAGTGCCCGATCGCCGACGTTCCGTTCTACATGGCGGCACAGGTTTTAGGTGCCCTTGTCGCGGCGTTTCTGACGATCTTCCTGAAGGGAACCGAGGTGACGACGGCGGTCAAGGCGTTGGAACCTGACGTCCTCAAAGCGTTGATCGCCGAGTTTGTCTTTTGCTTCGCGCTGGTCTACGTGGTCTTGAACGTCGCCACCTCGAAAGCGACCGCGGGGAACTCCAATTACGGCCTGGCGATCGGGTTCACCGTGATGACCGGGGCCTTCGCCGTCGGTGCGATCTCCGGGGGTGCGTTCAACCCGGCCGTCGCCGTGGGCATCGCGGCGATGGGCCTCGTGAAGGCTTCCAACATCTGGATTCACCTCGTCGGCGACTTCGCCGGCGGAGCGGCCGCGGCATTCGTCTTCAAATTCCTCAATCCCGACGACAACTGATCGCCGTGGATCGAATCAACGTCGAAGAACGCGACCCGCG
>JAYUFP010000227.1:0-6865 GCA_043738665.1 Isosphaeraceae bacterium | reverse complement strand
CGAAGAAACCGGACCTGATCATGGTAGACTGCGCTTCGTGAACTCTTTGCATCGTGTGACACTGCCGCGTCGAGTCTCCCTGGCATTCGTCGTCGAGGTCGCGCTTCGATGGCATACCGACGTCCCCCCCGGACAGCGAACCGAGGTCCCCGGGCTCGTGCCTCCGCGGCACCGCCGTTGCGGCCGGACCGCCGGCATCGCGCCTTCTTTTTCGGGCTTGAAGACCGCACGCTGCTTACCGGCGTGATCGACCTCGCGCTGTCGCTGCCGATCGGCCACGCCCTGGTCGGAACGCTCGCCGCCTTCGGAGCCTCGTTCTACAAGGTGGACGTCGCCTCGCCGGGAAGGTTGACGGCGGACGTCGTCGCCAAAGGGTTCCCGTCGCGCCTCTCGTTCGTGGACGCACAGGGCCATCCGCTCCTGCAAAGCGACGCGCCGTCGATCGACATCCACGTCCCCGCAGGCCCGAGTTACCTCGAAATTCAAAGCCTCGGCAAAGGGGGAGCATTCACCATCGAGGCCGGTCTCAGCCCGACCGACCCCCCCTTCCATAACGTGCCGGCGGACTTCCAGACGGGTCCGTCTTCGGTGGCGCTCGGGAACTTCCTGGGATCGGGATCGGTCGACCTTCTCGGCCCCGACGGGATCCACGCGGGGGTGGGTGACGGCACGTTCGCGACGCCGACGACGGGCACATCGGTCTTCGACCCGGCGAACAACCCCGCGCTTTTTGCCGTCGGCAAGTTTACCGGCGGAACGCTCGACGACGTCGCCGTCGCCGAACTCGGCGCGGACTTCGCCACGCCGATCCTTCGCATTTTGATCAATCAAGGCGGAGGACATTTTGAAACCTCCGCCACGTTCCCCATCGACTCCCCCAACACGATCCTCGCCGCCGACCTGGGAAACGGCAATCTCGCCATTATCATCGCCAGCCAACAAACTGATCAGATCCAGATCTTCCGGGGGAACGGCCAGGGGCATTTCACCCCGAGCCCGGCGTTCAACGGCGGCCCCTCTCCCGCGGCGCTCGCGGTCGGGTCGTTGAAAGACGGCCATGTCGACCTGATCGTCGCGAACCGGAGCAACCCGTCGAGCGGCGACGGAATCACCATTTTCCAGAGCGACGGAATTTCACAAGTCACGCGGACCGAATTCATTCCGTTGCCCGACGAGGCCCCCTCGGCGCTCGTGCTGGGAGATTTCGGCAACGGCCACCTCGGCGTGGCCGTCGCGGGCGAAAACCACTCCGACGTCACCATTTTTCTCGGCCGCGGCGATGGCACGTTGTCTCGATCGGCCTCGTACCGCGTCGGGCAAAATCCCCAATTCGTCAAAGCCCTCGATGTCAACGGCGACGGACACATCGACCTCGTGACTGCGAATTCCAACTCCGGCGACGTCTCGGTCTTGCTGGGCATCGGCGATGCCAATGGCACATTCGGCCCCGCGGCGAACTTCGGCGCGGGCACCAGTCCCGCCGTGATCGACGCGGCCGATCTCAACGGCGACGGCAGGCCCGACCTTGTCGTCGCCAACATCAATTCCAATGACATCAGCGTGCTGCCGGGGCGCGGCGACGGCACCTTCGTCGACCACCTCGCCAACAACGTGGGCGCCGGCCTTTCGGCGACGATTTCAGGGGACTTTAACCGCGACGGACACCTCGACGTCGTGACCGTCAATCAGTCGGCCGGGACGCTTTCGGTCTTGCTCGGCAACGGCGACGGCACGTTCGCCTCCCCGATCACCGTCGATGCCGGGGTGAGCCCGTACGCCGTGGCCGAGGGGGACTTCAACGGCGACGGCCGCCTCGACCTCGCCGTCACCGACAAGGGCGACTCGAACAACAAATCCAGGGGGCAAGGCGTCTCCATCTTCCTCGGCAACGGGGACGGGACGTTTCAGCCGCATGCCCTGGTTCAGGCGGGCCGGCTCCCCTCGGGGATCGTGGCGGGAGACTTCACGGGGCATGGCAAGATCGACCTCGCGGTGGTCAACCAGGAGTTTCGGTCCAACAACGTCTCGATCCTCGCCGGCGACGGCTTCGGCGGGTTCAAGACCCTTCCGCCGATCCCGCTGGGAGACGGCGCGGACCAGCCCGATTCGATCACGGCAGGTGACTTCGGCAACGGCCGACTCGACCTGGCGGTAGGGAATATCAGCTCCGACAACGTGTCCATTCTCCTCCGCGACGAAAACGGAATTTACCACGCGCAGAGCCCCATTCCTCTTGAACCCGACGCGTCCCACACGGTGAATGCCATTGTCGCGGGCCACTTCCGGAATGCCAGTCAACTCGACCTGGCCGTTGCCACGTCCGACCCGACGAGAAGCCAACCGGATCACGTCACGATCTTGCAGGCAACGGGGGTCGGCACGTTCACCCTCGGCGCGACGATCGACCTGAACCCCGGGGCCGATCCCAGATCGCTGACAGTCGCCGACATCAACGGCGACGGCCTCTCCGACGTCGTGACGGCCGACCTGCATGGCAAAGATCTCTCGGTGATCCTTGGGAATGCCAGTGGCGTTTTTCAGCGCGACGCGACGATCCCGGTGACCTCGGGCGGATATCCCGTGTCGGTGACGGCGGGAGATTTTTCGGGAGGCACTCCCTCCGACCTGGCGATCGGCAACCAAGGCCCCAACCACGTCGCCGTCTTGTTGAATCAAGGCGGGGGCCGGTTCATCGACCCCGACCGGGCCGTGCTCGCCCCGCACAACACCCCCCTTGTGGCCGACCTGAACGGTGACGGCGTCGCCGACCTGACCCTGGTCAACGGCGCCGGTGATATCCTTTTCCGGGGCGGACGTGGTGGCACGACGGGCGGGTTCGATCCTCCCGTCACGGTCAATCCCGGCATCCCGTCGCGCGACGTCACCGTTCTCAAGACCGCAACTGGAATGATGCTGGCGAGTGTTGACGCGGCTGACAATTTCGTCTCTCTCTTCGTGTTCCGGAATGGCATTTTCACGCGAACTCAAACCCTGGAGACCGGTAAGAATCCCGCGGAAATCGTCTCGACGGACCTCAATCTGGATCACGTCGATGACCTGATCGTCCGCAACGCCGGTGACGCGTCGCTGACGATTTACCGGAGCGACGGTCGGGGCGGGTTCGCTCCGCGAAGTGATCTGCCGATCGGCGAAGGAGCGTCGGGGATGGCCGTCGCCGACGTCGATGGGAACGGTCTTCCCGACCTCTTGATCGCGTACGCGAGTGCCGGCGTCGTCGAGGTCCGTCTCTATTTCGGGGGGAGTTCGTTTGGCCCGCCGACGACCTATCGCGCGGGCGGCGGGCTCTTGAGCGTGGGCGACGGCTCATCGCCTTTCTCGATGACTTCGAGCGAGGGGACGGCGGGAGTCGTCGCGGGACGACTGGGCTCCGGCGATTCCCTGTCACTCGTGACGTTGAATCCGGGGAGTGAGACTTTCGGAGTCTTGACGGGTCTGGGTAACGGTCGTTTCGCCAATGCCACCGTTCATGCCACCAACACTCCCGCGACGGTCGCGAGGATCGCCGACCTTGACGGCGACGGCACCCCCGACGTGGCGTTGCTCGGTCCCGATGGCGTCACCATCGAATGGGGCGACGGCCGCGGGGGATTCCGCGGGATTTCTCACCTGAACGCAGGCCGGAACCCTCGCGGTTTGACAATCGCCGACGTCAACGGCGACGGCCTCCCGGACCTGATCATCGGCGACGCGGCGGGCGACGTGCTGGTACTCAACGGCACCCGTGACGCCGACGGCACACGATCGTTTTCGACGGCTCGTAACAGTAATCAAGGCGTCGCTCTCGCCGTTTCTGAAATTCCCGGCCGTGACCGTCCCCAACTGATCATTGCCAGCCAGGCCCTCGATCAGGTCATCGTCAGGGCCGACCCGAAATCTTCGGGGATCGTGGTGGGCGACCGTTCCAGCGGCCTGCTCGCCCCGGGGGCCGTCACCGCGGCCGACCTCAACGGGGATGGCATTCCCGACCTGATCGTCGCCAATAGCGGCGGCAACAACGTGCTGGTCTACCTTGGCCTGGCGGACGGCCGTTTCGGCCCCGAATTGAACGGCGGCAAAGGGTTCATCACAGGAACCAACCCGGTTTCGATCACGGTCGCGGACGTTGACGGCACCAATCGGCCCGACCTGATCGTCGCCAATCGAGGTTCCAACGACGTCACGATCCTCTTCAACCGGGTCAGTGCCAATGGCAGTGGCATCACGTTCGTGGCAGGGCCGCGGATCAAGGCGGGGGCGGGACCCGTCGCGACGGCGTTCGACGACGTCAATGGCGACCATATCTCCGACCTCGTCGTGAGCAACGCGAATTCCGACAACCTTTTCGTCTTCCAGGGCCGCGGCGGCGGCTTTTTCAACGACACGAATCCGACGGTGATCTCTCTGTCGCAAAGCCCCGGCCAAGTTTTTATCGGCAATTACGCGCAAGGGACCGGCAACGAAATTGTGACACTCAACCCGCGATCGAATACCATCACCATGATTTCGTCTTTGTCGATGGACATTCCGGTGATCCAGCCCTTTTCTTCGGGAGGGTTCGGTCCGACTTCCGCGGTCTCGGTGAACGGGCCGGGGCCTTATGACGACCTCATCGTCGCCAACACGATCGACGGCCATGTGTCGGTCCTGTCGGGAGGACCGCTCGGGCTCAGCGTGATCGGTTCTTCGAGAGAAATTCCCGGCGTGTCGGCGCTGGCCTTCTCATCGCTGCACGAAAATTCCTTGGAGATCTTCGCGGCTTCCGAAGGCAATGACACGGCCGCACTCTTGACGTTCGTCCTGGGCGGTTTGCCGTCGGCCTCGACAGGAAGCAACTTTAACGTCGTGGCCGGCAAGGAATCAGTCGGTCTGAGCTTGCTCCGGTTGACGGAATCGTCGTTACCGCTGATCGCCACCCTGTTGATACCACTGAACGAGACGGAGATAAGTCCGGATGTCAACGTCGCGCTGACCTCACAAGCGGCAACCGTCGCCGCGGCCTCCGCTTCGCTCGGCCAGGGGCCGATCGCCGCGGCGCGAGCGAGCGACGCAACCGTGGACGACGACACCGATGCGGACAAGGAGGCCGAATCGGGGAAAGCCCGGGAGGCACGGTCCGACGAGGAAGCGTCCCCTGCCCCCCCCTGGTTGAAGAGCGTCCTGGGGCTTGACGAAGCCTTCGAGGAGTTTCGTCTCCGCGTCAAGTCCCACCCTCTCCACGAAGACGCGAGCCCGGAACGGTCGATCGCCCGTCCGCCCGTTTTCAACGCGCCGCAAGCCCACTCGGAGGGTCTTCGGTCGATGCCCGTCCTCGACCCCGACCCCGACGCCGCCGTTGACGCGGCGATCGCCTCGTTCGACGAACCGTTGCCGGAATCGCCGATCGCCACGCATGAACAAGCCCTGGCCGAGCTGGTTTCCGGCGAGCCGATCAGCGTCTGGAAATGCGCCCTCGCCGCGGCCGCGTTCGGCACGGCCTTATGCTATCGACCGGCATTCGGGCGTGGTCAGGTCGTCTCGGCTCATGGCGACCCACCCCGACGTGTGACAAGGCGTGGTCCGCAATAGCGGACACTACGAAGGAACATTCGTCGCCTCGTCGCCTTGAAGATCCGATCCAATCGCCGTCTCCCGGTACGATGCCGGGTGAAGGAGGACCGATGGCCGAACGCTTCCGTTCGTGGGCCATCGGCCATCGGCCATCGGTTTGTCGGTCATTCTCAAAGAAGGCTGTTGTTATAGCCCGAGAACGCGGTCGAGAACGCCTGGTTGATCAGCGAGCCGTTTTGCCCGAGGGTCGAGTTCACGGTCCGAACGAAGAGGCGGACCGAGGCTTTGTTTCCGGCCGTCGGCCCGGTGATCGCGGTCAGGGCGCCGGTGAGGTTCGTCAGGTTCGTGGCGACGGTCGTCGTCGGGTTGAACGTGCTCGACGTGAAGCCCGAAGGGAGTGCCGTGATCGCGGCGTTGAGGGCCGTCTGGAGGTTGCTCACGGCCGTGGTCACGGCGGTGGCGTCGAGCTTCGCGCCCGCGGTGATCGCGGTTTGCTCGGCGTTGCCGATCGCCGTGTTGAATGCCTTGTAGGCGGTCCGCGCGGCCGTGTTGAACGTCTTCAAGGTCGTCGGCGTCAGGCTGTTGGCGGTGGTGTCGGTAAGGATGGTGGTGGTCGACTCGTTGAGCACGGTCTTCAGGTAACCGTTGACCTCCTTGTTCATCGACAGCACCGACGCGTTGGTCGAATTGGCGAGGCCGAGGGCCGCGCTATCGACCTCGGTCTGGAGGGTGGCGGTGTAGCCGTCGATCGTGGTGATCAAGCCCGCGCCGGTGTTGGTGAGGTTGCCGAGGTCGGTGCTGATCGCGCTGTTCAGGGTGGCGATCGCGGTGGCGATCGCGGTGTCAAAGGCGGTGATGCCGGCGGCGGTGGGCGGCGTGGTGGTGGTCGCGGTCAACCGCAGCGCGGCCACGTCCGCCTGATAAGACACCTTGAAGGCCTGGAACGCCTTAGCCACCAGCTTCGCATCAGCGCGGAGGTTGCTTGAGGAGGACGACGAGCCCTCGCCGCCTTCGTTAGACTCCATGTTCAGCGAGCCCTCACCCCGGCCGCCCCCGTCTCTTCCTGGAGTGATGTCTCCAATACCGCTCCCGAGGTCGGTCGATGACTGCTGGGCGAACGATCGGGCCGGCTCACCGAATCCCCCGTGACTGAACGACGAGAGGACCAGACGCCCTTCAAGGCTCTCGACGCTCACGCCGGTCTTTCTGGGCCGTCGCGCCTTCAGCGGCTTGGGGTGGCTCTTTCCCGACGACAACGCATTGGGCAACATTTTCCCGAAACGACTCATCGCGTGGTTCCTCACTCAAAAGTTGTCCG
>JAYUFP010000226.1:0-6868 GCA_043738665.1 Isosphaeraceae bacterium | reverse complement strand
TGGCGTCAGGATCGAACGCTGCCTGAACAACCATTACCAGAACCGATTCGCAAGGCCGCTTGATCACCGACTCAGCGCACCAACTGGCGAGCGCCAGGCATTTTTTTACACAGTTAAGCGTCACGGGTCCAGGATTGTCACCGACCTGCGCCACGGCCATATTATCGAACCGGGGAACGACCGGCCTTTCCGGTACAGCCTTTGCCTCGATCTCGACGCCGCTGACGCCATCGTGGACCGTCACCGAGACGTTCGGTGCCACTGGCTCATCGGTCAACGGAACGAGGTTGGGCTCAGTGGTCAATTTCGCTGACGTCAGCTTCAGTGTCGCCGCCATCCCCGAGCCTGGTGCCCTCCCGCTCTTCGGTTTGATGACGGTGGTGGCGATGTTCTCCCTGTGCCGACCGCCTCGAAGGGGAGGAAAACACCCCAAGATTGCGAGGGCGATCGGTCCCGGATAAAGTGTCGACACGAACTTTCGGGACTCTCCGGCTCAGGAAAGACCCGATCTCCGTAGCGTCCGACGATCAGTCGGCCCGGAACCTCTCGGATTCGGTCGCGAGGTTTTTCATGCGACGGGTGTTTTTCCTGGTCATTCCGCTTGCGGTTCTGAACCTTGTCGGGTCCGGGTCTTCTCTGGCACAAAAGCCGCCCACCGCGAAAGACGCGCTCGAAAGCGTTGCCGCCCGTCTCGACGAGGCGGTCCGCTACGAGATGGCCGCGAAGGGTCTGCCCGCCGTTTCGATCGCGCTGGTTCGGGGGAAAGACATCGTCGCGAAAGGGTACGGGCTTGCCAGGGTCAAGCCGGAGGTCGCCGCGTCGGCCGACACCGTATATCGCGCGGGCTCGGTCTCGAAGCTGTTCACCGACCTCGCTGTCATGCAGCTCGTAGAAAAAGGTGAACTCGAACTCGACGCCCCGGTCTCGAAGTACCTCCCCGACTTCGCCCCCAGGAACCCTTCCGGCAAGCCGATCACACTCCGCATGTTAATGTCGCACCGGTCGGGCCTTTGCCGTGAGACGCCCGTCGGGCATTACTTCGACCCGACCTCGCCACCGCTCGAAAACACGGTCCGGAGCCTGAACGCCACCGAACTCGTTTATGAGCCGGGAGAGAAAACGAAGTATTCCAACGCCGGGATCGCGGTCGTCGGCAGGGTCATAGAGAAGTTGAAAAACGAGCCCTTCCCGAGTTACGTCAATCGCACGATCATCGAGCCGATGGGACTGAAGGCAACGGGATTCGTTCCGACGCCGGCCATGACGGAGAAGCTTTCCCGCGGCGTGATGTGGACCTACGACGGCCGCACGTTCGACGCCCCCAACTTCCTGCTGGGCACGAACGCGGCGGGAAATCTTTATTCGACGGCCGACGACCTCGCCCGGTTCGTCCGCGTGCTCCTCGACGGCGGCAAAGGTTCCGGCGGGGTACAGGTCATCTCCCCCGACACGCTTCGCACCATGTGGACCCCGCAGTTTCCCGCGAACGGGGCGCCTCGACTCTTCGGCATCGGGTTCAACCTCGGGATGGTCGACGGGCACAAACGCGTCGGCCACGGCGGCGCTGTCTACGGGTTCGCCACCGAGGTCGCCGCGCTGCCGAATGACGACATGGGCGTCGTCGTTTGCATTAGTAAAGATTGCGCGAACACCACCGCGACGCGGATCGCTGACCACGCCCTGCGAATGCTTCTGGCACTCAAGGCGGGGCGTCCCCTGCCCGCTTATGAGAAGACCGAGCCGGTCCCTCTCGATGAGGCAAGACGGCTGGCGGGTCGTTATGGCGAGGGCGAGAAGGCCATCGACTTCACCTCAGCCCAGGGCAAATTGTTCATGACCCCTGCCCGCGGCGGGTTCCGCCTCGAAGTGCGGAAGCCGGGCGAGGGCATGGTGACCGACGATCCGCTCGGGTTCGGCACGAAGATCGTTACGGGCGACGGCAAAATCACGGTCGAGGGGATTTCGCTGTTTCGCAAGCCGGAGACGCTGCCGGAGCCCGCCCCGTCTCGGTGGCTCGGCCTGATCGGGGAGTACGGCTGGAATCACAACACGCTCTATATTCTGGAACGCGACGGCAAGATGTTCGCCTTGATCGAATATTTCTTTCTCGACCCGCTCGAAGAAGTCTCTGCCGACGTGTTCAAGTTTCCAGATCGCGGGCTGTACGTCGGCGAGACCTTGAAATTCACGAGGGAGCCGAGCGGGAAAGCGACGAAGGTGGTCGCGGCGAACGTCACCTTTGAGCGGAGGCCGATTGACGGCGAAGACGGCGAGACCTTCCGGATCAAGGCGGTGCGGCCCCTGGATGAAGTCCGCACGGAAGCCCTCGCAGCCATCAAGCCTACGGAAAAAGGCGAATTCCGGGATTCGGAGCTTGTCGATCTGACCACGCTCGACCCGACGATCAAGCTCGACATCCGTTACGCGACCGACAACAACCTCCTCGGCATGCCTGTCTACTCATCCGCCAAGGCGATGATGCAACTCCCCGCGGCCGAGGCCCTTCTCAAAGCTCAGCACGGACTCAAAAACAAGGGGTTCGGCCTGTTGATCCACGACGCCTACCGGCCTTGGTACGTCACCAAGATGTTCTGGGAGGCGACCCCGCTCTCGGGCAGAGGGTTCCTGGCCGACCCCTCGAAGGGCTCAAAGCATAACCGGGGTTGCGCGGTCGACCTGACTCTTTACGATCTGAAGAACGGCAAGGCGGTCGAGATGGTCGGCGGCTACGACGAATTTTCCGACCGGTCGAACCCCGACTATCCGGGGGGAACGTCCCTGCAACGCTCGCGAAGAGACCTTTTGCGCCGCGCGATGGAGCAAGCCGGGTTCACCGTCAACGAAGTCGAATGGTGGCACTTCGATTACCGCGACTGGCCCAAGTACGCGATCCAGAACGACCCTTTCGAGAAAGCCGGATCGCGCTGAGGAGAAAACGGGGCATTCATCCGCGGATGTCGCGGATGTACAAAAATGTAATTATTAAATTTAACAAAATAAAAAATAATAAATTTTATAATTTCATTCGATGTAAATATTTTTCCTTAAATGAATTGAATCTTTTGGTGTTTGTTTTATCTGTGTTAATCTGCGTCATCCGCGGACCGATTCGCATTCGCGATCGACCCTCCTGAAATCGCGGCACGAGTCGGGTATGCTAGGCGAAACGTGAGAACCGCCGTCTTGCCGTCCCCGAGGCCGTGACCCATGAACCCGATCGCCTTTGCGATGAGACGTCCGCTGACCGTCATGGTCGGCGTCGCGGCGATCGCTCTCGGGGCCGCCCTCGCGGTCACGAGGATGCCGGTCGACGTCTTCCCGAACCTTAACTTGCCTGTGGTCTACGTCTGCCAGCCGTACGGCGGCATGGACCCCGCGCAGATGGAAGGCCTGCTCACCAACTATTACGAGTACCACTTCCTTTATATCAACGGCATCCACCACGTCGAGAGCAAGAACGTCCAGGGCATGGCCCTGATGAAGCTCTATTTCCATCCCGGAACCGACATGGCCCAGGCCATGGCCGAGACGATCGGTTACGTCACGCGCTCACGCGCGTTCATGCCCCCGGGAACCGTCTCGCCGTTCATCACCCGGTTCGACGCCGGCAGCGTCCCCGTCGGGTTTCTCGTGCTTTCCAGCGAGACCAAAACGATCGGCGAGATCCAGGACCAGGCCCTCTTCAAGGTTCGGCCGATGTTCGCAAGCCTTCCGGGAGTCTCGGCCCCGCCCCCCTTCGGCGGCAGCCAGCGGACGGTCGTTGTTCGCCTCGACCCGGACCGGCTG
The DNA here is from genome assembly GCA_043738665.1 of Isosphaeraceae bacterium. Taxonomy (GTDB): domain Bacteria; phylum Planctomycetota; class Planctomycetia; order Isosphaerales; family Isosphaeraceae; genus JAYUFP01. Next base: position 3,082 of record JAYUFP010000226.1, on the reverse strand, counting down.
CGGTCTTACCGGATGTCGCCGGATGAAGTCATTCGCGCCCTGACGGCGGGAAACGTCATCAGCCCGTCGGGTGTCGTCCGCATCGGCGATTCGATGCCGATCGTGCCGGTGAATTCTTTGGTCAAGGATGTGAAGGAACTCCTGACCATCCCCGTGAGGCCGGGGGCCGAGGCCACCGTTTACCTGCGGGACGTCGCCACCGTGCAGGACGCCAGTGACATCCCGACCGGCTACGCGTTGGTCAACGGTCGACGCGCGGTCTATATCCTGGTCACCAAGCGCGCTGATGCGTCGACCCTCGATGTCGTCCACAACGTCAAGAAGGCCCTCCCCGACATGCGGGCCGTCCTGCCCGACGACATCAAGGTCAGCTTCGAGTTCGACCAGTCGCCGACCGTCACCCGGGCGATCCGCAGTCTGGCTCTTGAAGGAGCCTTGGGGGCGGGTTTGATCGGGCTGATGGTGCTTCTTTTCCTGCGAGACTGGCGGAGCGTGGTGATCGTCGTCTTGAACATCCCATTCGCACTTTGCGGCGCGTTGGTCGGGCTCTGGCTCGTGGGACAAACCGTCAATCTGATGACGCTCGGCGGCTTGGCCTTGGCGATCGGGATTCTCGTCGATGAGTCGACGGTCGAACTCGAAAACATCCACGCCCAGCTCGACCGCACCGAATCCGTCGCGCTCGCCGTGCGTCGGGGGAACCTGGAAACGGCCGTTCCTCGCCTGTTGGCGATGCTCTGTATTCTCGCGGTGTTTTTGCCGTCGTTCTTCATGCGAGGCGCGGCACGTTCGCTTTTCGTGCCGCTTTCGCTGGCGGTCGGCTTCGCGATGATTGCTTCATATGTGCTTTCAAGCACGTTCGTTCCCGTGCTCTCGACTTGGCTGCTCCGGCGGAAACACCACGGAGGGAACGGATACCATCACCCGACACCCTTCGACCGCGCCCGCGACCTCTATTCAGGCCTCTCCGCGCGGGTCGTTCGGGTCCGATGGGTGGCCGTTATTCTGTATCTGGCGGCGTCCGCATTCGTGGTGATCGGCCTTGCCCCACTCGTGGGTCTGGAGATTTTTCCAAGGGTCGATTCCGGACGCTTTCAGCTTCGAGTCAAAGCCCCTACCGGAACGCGGATCGAAGCCACCGAACGGATCGCCAAGGACGCCTTGAAAGCGTTGAAGGAGGAAGCCGGAGAGGAGGCGGTGGCGATCTCGGTGGGCTACGTGGGGCTCGTGCCTTCCAGCTACCCGATCAATGCAATTCATTTATGGACGGGCGGCCCCGAAGAGGCCGTGCTTCGCGTCGCGCTTCGCGAAGGCTCTGGAGTGAACATTGAGGCCCTCAAGCGGAAACTCCGCGACCGCCTCAACAAGGCGACGCCGGAAGTCCAGTACTCCTTCGAGCCCGCCGACATCGTCAGCGACGTGATGAGCTTCGGCGCTCCCACACCCGTCGAGGTCGTGGTGAGCGGACCCAACTTCGCCGAAAGCCGCGCCCACGCCGCAAAGGTTCGCGCCGAGCTTGCCAAGGAATCGTCGCTCCGCGACCTCCGCTACGGCCAGTCGCTCGATTACCCGACGGTGAACGTGAAGATCAATCGCGAACTTGCGGGCCTCAGCGGCCTTACGGTCGAGCAAGTCGCGCGCTCGCTGGTCGCCGCCACGTCGTCGAGCCGATTCGTCGTCCCCAACTACTGGCCCGACCCGAAAACGGGGATCGGCTACCAGGTTCAGGTGGAAATTCCTTTCCAGGTGATGGACTCCGTCACCGACATCGAGACCCTTCCCATCGACCCCACGGGGGCGAAGTCTTTGCTCTTGCGCGACGTCGCCGAAATCACCAGAGGCACGATGCCCGGAGAATATGATCGCTACAACATGAAACGAACCGTGACCCTGACGGCGAACGTCGTCGGGGCCGACCTCGGAACCGCGGCGAAGCAGGTCGCTCGGGCGGTTGCACGGGCGGGCACTCCTCCCAAGGGCGTGATCGTGAACGTCCGAGGACAACTCGAACCGTTGCGAGAGATCATCGACGGCCTCACGCTCGGCCTGGGGATGTCGGTGGTGGCGATCGTGCTCTTGCTCACGGCGAACTTCCAGTCGGTTCGGCTAGCCGTGGTGGCGGTCGCCACCACGCCCGCGGTGGTCGCCGGAGTGACCCTGGCCCTGGTTCTGACCGGGACCACGCTCAACCTCCAGTCGTTCAACGGCGCGATCATGGCGGTCGGAGTGGCCGTCGCGAACGCGATCCTGCTCGTCACCTTTGCCGAAAGAGCGAGGCTCGCCGGGGCATCCGCAAGCGAGGCCGCCGTGCGAGGGGCAAGAGACCGCCTGAGGCCGATCCTGATGACCAGCCTGGCGATGATCGCCGGGATGTTGCCGATGGCCCTGGGGTTAGGTGAAGGAGGCGAGCAATCCGCCCCGCTTGGAAGGGCGGTGGTCGGCGGCCTGGCCGCGGCGACCCTCGCGACCCTCTTCGTCCTGCCGTCGGTCTTCGCGATCGTTCAGGGTCGGAGTGGACGCGGTTCGGCGTCTCTTGACCCGTTCGACCGCGAAAGTGAGCGTTATGTGGGGGTTCGGGGCGATGAATCCGACGTCAATCTCCGGGAGCGTTCATTAAACACCTGATGATGTAGGCTGGGTCGTGACCCAATTCCGTTGAATTAGCGGTAGCACATTTCTCGGCGGACGCTTCGATCGTTCCTTGTAGGGTGCGTCCTTCAAGCCGCACCGTGCTCGTACCAGGTCGTTGCCATCAACGGGGAAAGTGCGTCTTGAAGGACGCACCCTACGAATTTGCCGGATCGTGACCCAGAAGTTGTCTATTTTTGGTCGAGGCATCAAACTCGATCTGAATCAACCTGGGGCGAGACCTAGCCTACGGAACTACGGCACCGGCCAGAGGCCTGCAACGCCGTGCGTCCGGGAATCGCGGGTGAATGGCCGGGAAGGAACTCATACGAACCCTCAGCCTGTCCTGCGTGTCTTAGGGCGTGTAGACAATACCTGGGCAAGATGCATTGGATAGGCTACCGCAACAGGATCATGATCGATGCCACATGAACGAATCCGAGGAAGTTTCGGG
>JAYUFP010000225.1:0-2190 GCA_043738665.1 Isosphaeraceae bacterium | reverse complement strand
CGCCAGCCGCACGCAGCGCGGCCACCGGCGGCAGCTTGGTTTCGCGCAGGAAGTAATAGGCGCCGGGCAGCAGCACGGCCACCGTGCCCGACATCATGTTACGGCTAATTCAACGGTATTGCCCCTAACCCCCCTTCGCAAGGGGGGGAAAGTGGCGCAGCGAAATCGGGATGAACACAAGACGCCGTCAACGTCAACTTTTCATCACACCAGGGCGAAACTCTTGCCGAGCTTTGTTTGCCACAGGCTCGGCTGGAGTCTCGCCCTCCGAAATCGGCGATCGGCTCATCAGTAGGCTTCGATCCACACCAGCCTCATCGATCTCTAATCATCTCTAGGGTTCTCTCGACGCGGAAGCCCCCGCAACCGCCCAGCTTACAAGGCGAAAACTCAGTGCTCCTGAGCATGACCGGATTCGGCGAGGCGAGGCTTCAGGATGACCGCTGGACGGTCACCGTCGAGGTGCGCTCGGTCAATAACCGCCACCTCAAGCTGATGACCAAGGTCAGCGAACCGTACACGGCCCTCGAACCGGAACTCGAACGGCTCGTGCGTGAAACCGTTCGTCGAGGCACGGTCAACCTCCAGATTCGCGTGGAACGCCCGCGAAGGGCCGAAGATTATCGCCTCAACACGGTGGCCTTCGCGAGCTACCGCGACCAGCTCCAGGCCTTGCAATCCTCCCCCGGAACCCCAATCGACATCGGAGCGATCCTGGCACTTCCCGGGGTGGTCGAAGACCGAAGGCCCCCCGCCGACGACCCGCACGACGACTGGCCGACGCTCGCCGCGGCCGTCTCGGAAGCGTTGAAGAAATTCCAGTCCTCTCGCGGGGAAGAAGGCCGCGCCATGGCTGATGAACTCCTTTCGCTCGGCAAGGCGATCGCCGACCACCTTTCCGCCATCGCCGACCGCGGACCCGAGATGGTCGCGACGTACCACAAACGCCTCACCGAACGGGTCCGGGCCCTCGTGGAGAAAGAGGGCATCACGATCGAGCCCCGCGACCTCGTCCGCGAGATCGGAATCTTCTCCGAACGCGCGGACATCTCCGAGGAAGTCATCCGCTTGCGGGCTCACCTTCAGCAGTACCTCGAAGTGATTCACGAGCCCGAAAGCGCGGGCCGGAAGCTGGAATTCGTCGTCCAGGAGATGGGTCGGGAGACGAACACCATCGGGTCCAAGGCCAACGACATGGAGATCAGCCGAGCCGTGGTCGAGATCAAGGGGATGCTCGAAAAGATCCGCGAGTTGATCCAGAATGTGGAGTGACCACGGCGTGATTCGAGGATTGCAGAACCATGTGGGTTGAAGCCTGGGGCGACTTGCCGGGTCAGCTCGTGGTCGTCTCCGGCGCGTCGGGGTCGGGCAAAAGCTCGATCATCCAGTCGGCACTGAAGAATCCGGGCGTGGACGCCTTGCTTTCGGTTTCCGGAACCACGCGAGATCCCAGACCCGGCGAAGCCCACGGCGTTGATTACTATTTCATGGACAACGAAGAGTTTTCCGCCGCACGCGCCCGCAACGAGTTCCTTGAGTCCGCCGAATACAATCGAAAAATGTACGGAACCCCGGCCAAGCCGGTATTTGAGGCCCTTGCCGCCGGAAAGACGATCCTGCTGGAGATCGAGGTTCAGGGTGCGCTTCAGGTCCGGAACACGGCCCCCACGGCGCTCTTTGTCTTCGTGAAAACGCCCGATTTCCGTACCCTCGAACGACGCCTGCGCGGCCGGGGGACGGAGTCCGAAGCCGCGGTCAACCAGAGGCTCCGCAGAGCCCGGGAAGAGCTTGCCGAGTCGCACTGGTACGATGTCCAGCTCGTGAACGACGATTTTGCCGCGTGTGTCGCCCAATTCATCGCCCTGCTGAAGTCCTACGGTCCTGGAGGTTGAGCCCGGATGATTGAAGAACTGAAGGAAGAACAGATCGTCAACAAGGTCGGCGGCCGGTTCAAGCTGTCGACCCTGATCCAGAAGCGGATGATCGCCCTGAATCAGGGGGCGCGGCCGCTGGTCGACGTCCGCAATACCGACAGGATCTCCATCGTGATCCAGGAGATCATGCAGGACAAGATCTTCCTCGACCTCACCGGGAACGTACGCGCCGCCGAGTCCACCGAGGAAATGGAAGGCGGCACGGTGGACCTCACGCAGGTTCCGGAATAAGGAACACGTCGGGAATCGCCTCGCG
>JAYUFP010000224.1:0-2191 GCA_043738665.1 Isosphaeraceae bacterium | reverse complement strand
TTGTCGCCGAGTGGCTCGCCGTCGGGGTTTTCGAAGGCCAGACCGAGCCTCCCGAGAGCCTCCGGCATACGCCCCTCGGTGAACTCCTGGTGGAGCTTCTGGCGACCAAGGAGCTTCCGGGGGATCTGGGCACAACGCTCTCGCTCCATGGAGTGACCGGCCTGGTCGCAAGGTCGGTCCTCATGTTCGGTCTCGGCCCGAAGAGCGTGTTCGGTCCCGGCGCGGCGTTCGCGGCAGGGACGGCGGTCTCCAAAAAGCTCTCAGTAAAGAAACGCGGAACGGTCGCCGTGCTGCTTCCCAACGGAGACGCCGCCGCCGCCTCCGCGTTGACCGAGGGTCTTGTCGTGGGAACCCGGGGGCCTGGAATCCGCAAGACGGAACCGGCACGACATCCGTTCGATCGCCTTATCGTTGTGGTTCCGACGGAGCTCTCCGATGGCGAGACCACTACGAGAAACGCCGTCGAGCGCGGGGTGATCGTGGGCGAGTCGGTTAACCTGGCTCGCGATCTGGTGAATACCCCGCCTTCGGAGAAATCCCCGACGGTTCTCGCGGCCAGGGCACGCGAGGTCGCGATCGCGGACGGGATCGGCGTGGAGGTCTGGGACGCCCCGCGGATCGAGAAGGAGCGGTTCGGCGGGTTACTGGGCGTGTCCAAAGGTTCCGACGAGCCCCCGGCGTTCGTGATCCTGGAATACTCCCACGGCGGCCGCGGGCCGACGCTTGCCCTCGTGGGCAAGGGGGTGACGTTCGATTCGGGGGGGCTGTCGCTGAAGCCGAGCGCCTCCATGGAGGACATGAAGAGCGACATGACGGGTGCCGCGGTCGTGCTGGCGACATTTTCGGCCGTTGCCCGGTTGAAGCTTCCGGTCAATCTGCGGGGATACCTGGCCATCACCGAGAACATGACAGGCGGCCGGGCCTTGAAACTCGGCGACGTCTTGACGATGCGAAACGGTAAGACCGTCGAGGTCCTGAACACCGACGCTGAGGGACGCTTGATCCTGGCCGACGCGCTGAGCTACGCCGCCGAGTTCAATCCTGACCGGATGATCGACCTGGCGACCCTGACAGGTGCGTGCATCGTGGCACTAGGGCTGAAGACGGCTGGGCTCTTCTCGGTCCACGATGACGTGGCGGGAGGTGTTCTCGAAGCGTGCCTGATCACCGGAGAACGGGCCTGGCGCATGCCCCTTGACGAGGACTTCAAGGACGCCCTGAAAAGCACCGTGGCCGACCTGAAGAATGTCGGAGGGAAGTGGGGAGGAGCCGTGACGGCGGCGAAGTTCTTGCAGGAATTCGTGGGGGAAACGCCCTGGGTCCACCTCGACATCGCCGGCCCAAGCTGGGTGGACAGCGATTCGTCGACCCGCGATGCCGGGGGAACCGGGTGCTATGTGCGCACGCTGACCGTTTTGATCGAGATGATGACGAATCACCCGCCGATCTAACCCGGTATTCGGCACTATCCGAATTATTGTACTAAGATTGAACTGGGGTAGGTCTTGCGCTCGCACCCGCACGGACAGGGACGCGCGTTGTTGCAAAGGCGCGAATCAAGAGATTCGCGAACCGAAAGTGCATTCGAGGCGGCGACTGTTGATGTCGAGCGACTCGAGGATTTTAACGACTTCGCGCATCGGCAATTTTTTGTCTTGCGCCCAGCTCAGGACATTCAGGTTTTCCTGGCCGCACTTGAGCATCGAGAGGATCGGGTCGATCAAGATGCATTCCCGGAACTCCCGCTGGAGAAGTCCGAAATCGTCCTGGTCGAGTTCGATCCAGAAGGCCTTGCCTTGCAGGTGTTCCAGCCACCTGGCACGCAGGAAGCCGTTCCAGTGCTTTTGAATCCATTCCCGGATGGCGGCTTCGCCCCGGTCGTGTCCGGCTTTTTCGCTCTCAATCCACTTATACCTGAGCGCTTCCTCGGCACCGTGGATGTATACACTCAACCGGGTTCCCGGCGACGCGAGAGCCCCGACCGTCTGGCCGGAGGGCATCATCGGGAGGGAACACTGGCACATCGAGACCTCCAGGCTGAAGTCCCAGACCTGTCTCAGACCCAGGGTACACCGACAGCCACCGCGCCTGCCAATGACCGAGGACACTGCAACTCCCGGGCGGCTGAACTGATGCGACGTAACCCGGAAGATGCCGGTTCCATCCTAAGCACGAACTTTCTGAACGTTTA
>JAYUFP010000223.1:0-6877 GCA_043738665.1 Isosphaeraceae bacterium | reverse complement strand
GGACGCACACTGAATTCGGGCTAGAATGTAGTGTACAAAACCCTGAAATGTACTGTACACAATCTTTAACCGAGTGCCATTCGTGTCAGGAACCGTTTCTCCGTGGCACACGGTCGGCATGGCATTGTTTTCCGCTCCCAAGAGAAAAGCCGCCGGTGCCTTGCGACACGGGCGGCTTCGTCTTTTCCTTTGACCTCGGGTCGAGCGATTAGAAATCCCGTTTGTACTTATCAAAGATATTCTTGATCATCGGCTTCTCCACAAGGATCTCGATCCGCCGCTTTTCCTGATGGTTGAGGAATTGAATCTGTTCCGGGCTCAATCTCCCGGTCGTTCGCCTCAAACGTTCAGCCTCCGCTTTTACTTTCATGATGCCGTCGAATTCGTTCTGATTCTGCTCCATGTGAGTCCTCAGCTCTTGGATCAGATTCGCCGCCGCGTTCCCCTTATCGACGTTGCCCGCGACGTCGTAGAGGCCGTCGAAGAGCGTGGCGATGCGCAACACACCGCCTTGAGGCCGTATGGTCCGATGCTTCTGCGCCGTATCGACGGCCTTTTTAAAGCTCTTGTGCGCGCCGTCCTTGATCACTTCGGCTTGCTGCCGCTGGGCTTCGGCCGCCTCCAGATCGAGTAGCTCTCGCTTCTTAACCGCACTCTTCTCGTTCGCGATTTTTTTTTGCCGCTCCTCGGCGGCCCGATCGGCGAGTTGCTGCTGCTTCGTTGCTTCGGCCTGACGGGCGGTCGCTTCATCATGAAGTCTTTCGAAGGCGATTTTCAGCCGCTCAGCGCGATCCTGACGCTCCTGTTGCTCCTGTTGCCTCTCCTGCTTCAGACGATCGCGCTCCTCGCGCTGCGCGCGTTCCCCATTTCGCTTGGCCTCCGCCTCCCTCTGCCGATTCTGCTCCGCTTTCACCTCGGCCGCCCGGATGGCCACTCGCTCTCGCTCAAGGTCACGCTTGAACTCCTCCACCAGGTCGGGCCTGGATTCGGCGGTGTTTTGGGCGCGAGCCACCGTTGGGGCCGCGGAAGAAAGAAGTGCCGGAACGCTGAAGCATGCATACCAAGTTACCGATTTGAAAACCCTCATGTCGCACCGTTCTCCTTTTTTTGCCCTGGTCGGGGGGATATCGGATCTGCGACTGGGCACTCGCTCGCAAATCCGAAAGCGACCAAGATCCATTAACGGTTCACAGTTAGGTAAAGGCAAGAAGTAAATCGGCGTATTTAAAAACAAATTTTTGGGAATCCAAAATTAAGGTTCTCTCAAGCGATCGGTTAACGGAAAAGGCTGGGGGCCGGTCCCGTCGTGCCGCACGGCTTCAGCGGCGGGCGGCCGAGATGAAGATCAACTCTCCGGGCTCTTCGGCCCGGTCGTCTCCATGGTATTTTAACCGCACGAAATTCGCGGTGCGGCCTCCCGCCTTGCGGTAGAGGTCGATGTCGAAAAGCATGTCCTTGGATTCGCCGGGGCGGATGACTTCGGTCCGGAACAGCGGCTTGCCTTCGACCTCGACGATGGATCGGAGGGTGTGTGGCTGGTCGTCGCGGTTCACCCATCGGACGGTTTCCCCGACGACGACCTGGACGGGTTTCGACTTGGACTGGCCCTTCTCAGTGAATCGGATCTTGCCGTCCTTGCGAGTGACCTCGATCGTCCTGTCCGGCTTCTTATCGTCTCCGACGACGGCGAGGGGGAGCATGGCGAGCATGAAGGCCGCGAAGGTGTAAATCATCGGGAAATTCCGATCGTGGTGAGGAGGCGTCGTCGAAGCCGAACCAATCCTGGCCCCGACGACGCTCCGACTCCCGGAGGTTGCGTTCCGTTCAGCGGTTCTTGAGCGCGCTCAGCGAATTCTCATAGTGCTTCTTCAGCGCCGCGGGCATTGCCGGCGCATTGGTAATGTCGGTGAGGACTTTCTCGCGAAGACTGACGTCGGCCGCGATCGCCGAAGCTCCGCGGGGGTAGACCTTGCCGGCTCCGGCCTTGTCTTGGGCCGAGATGACGAGGTTTTCTGTGTTGGTAAAGCAAGGGCTGCTCGCCCCCAAGCCGAAAAAGTCCGCCTCGAAGAAGTATTTCATGATCGAAAACCTGTCGAAAGGCCCCGCGACGATGGCGCTTGAGGCCGGCAACTTCTTGAGGTTGAAGTCGACGACGGCCTGCGGCCAGTTGTTGGGCGGGCCGCCGAGGAGCGTGTACAGGCCGGGACGCTTGCCGTTTGGGTCGGTGATGAACTGGCCGAAGCTGTCCGTGGTCGCGATGTATCCCGGGTCGTCATCGAATCGGAAATCGCACATGGCCACGGGCCCTTGATGTTCGTGCTCGAACCCGATCGCGTGGCCGAACTCGTGCTGGGCGACCGCCTTCCAGTCGGACGGGAGGGACTGGTCGAAGCCCTGGAGATTCAGCGACTCTTCGCCGGGCTTGGTGATCGACCTGTTGACGCTGTCGTTGCCCACCAGGGAAAAATATCCGTCCTGGTCGAAAGAGACCCTGATGTCGGCCGCGAAGGCCGTGTCGGTTCGCTTCCAGGTCCGGTATTGACCGGTGGCCGGGTTCAGGCCGAAGTCGAACGTGAGGTTCGCATACTGGGTCCATTCGGAGACGGTGTCGGCGATTTTCTGATGGAGAACCTTGTCGCCGCCCCGGAACGCGATCTTGACCGTTTGCCCGGTGGCCCAGAGCTTCGTGAGGCGGATCACGAACTGGGGGTGAACGCCCGACTTCGGCGAGGTGACGTGGCTGAGCGATCGTGTGCGTTGCTCGAGCCGGGCCTGGATGCGGTTGGGATACGACTCGTGGATCGCGACCTTGGGCTTGGCCGCCGCCGGGGCGTCGGCGGGTGCCTGTTGGGGGGCCTGGCCCTGCGCGAGGCCGGCGGCGAGCACGATCGGCGACGCAAAAAATACCGCGACGGTCATCCGGAATGACAGGCTTCTCATCAAACGCTCCTTGAGTTGACGCGGAAGAGTTGAACACCATTTTCGCACGCTGATGTCGCATCCTGCGAGGCCGGGGGCCATCATCGACCCACCGATCTCCGCGAAGCCGCAGGACGCGGGGCGTCCGGGACCCGTGGTTTTCTCAGAGGCTATCCGGCATCTTTTCTGTGTCGGGCAAATGACCGATGACCGATGACTTATTACTTATGACCGATGACCGATGACCGATGACGGATGACTTATGACTTATGACTTATGACGGATGGCCGATGACCGATGCGAAGGGAAAAGCGGGAATTTCCGCGAAATCGCTCACTTGCCAGTCCTTCCGATCCGCCATAAGTCATTCGTCATTCGCCATTCGCCATTTACGTTTCCGGACAGCCTCTCAGAGAGTTTTCAAATACTCCAGGAGCTGCCGCCGCTCTTCATCCGAGAGTGTGGCGGCGTAAGTGTGGCCGTCGTTTCGGTTCCCCGGGATCGCCGCGCCGGTCGCGTCGTTGACCTGGAAGAGGGGGAAGCCGGGTGCGTCGGTCGCGAAGCCGACCTTGTCCGGGTCGTAGGTCCGGTTGCCGACCGTGAACGACGTGGGGCGGGACGCGACCGGGCTCAGCAAGGCCTTGAGGTTGGGGACCGAGCCGTTGTGCAAGTACGGAGCGGTCGCCCAGATCCCGTTGAGCGGCCTGGCCTTGTATTTCGCGAGCGGCCGAAGCGTGCTCAGGTCGGCGAGGCCGGAGTGGCGGCCCCGGAAGGTCGCGTCTCCCAGTCCGTCGGGGGGAGCGCCTTGGGCCAGCCCGAGGATGACCCCGGAGACCACATGCGTGATCATCTGGTCGGCCGAGGCGACCGCCGGCATCTTGGCGGTGAAGGGCACGAAGCTGATGTCCGAGCCGGCGAGGAGGCCCGACGACCCGGTCCTCTGGAAGAAGTTCGTGGACGCGCGAGGATCGGTCCCGCTGTCTTCCATGACCGCGACGACCTTGCGATCGGGGTCTTTGCGGTCGATCGGGGCGTGACACGACGCACACTGGCCGGCGTAGAGGACCGCCCCGAGGGCCGCCGCCGGGGCGTCGATCTTGGGGAAGTCGTCCGGCCATTGCGGCGACCAGAGACCCTTGAGCTGGTCCTCCAGCGCCCGAAGGTTCGAGACCTTCACCGAAGACGGATAGCCGATCCGGAACAGTGAAGACTGGTCGGGGATCTCGAAATTCCCGAAGACGCCGAGCACCTCGCCGACGTTCCGGGACAGCGCCAGGATGTCGAGCGGGCCGCCGCTCTTGGCGATTCCCAGCCATTCGACGAGGTCGTGCTGCGGGGTATCCCAAAGGCAGGGGTAGCTGACCGGCGCGTCGGCCGCCTTGGCGTTGGCGACCGGGTTGGCGCGGGCGGCGGACGACAACGCGCCGTGGTAGATTTCGTTGACGATCGCGTCGACCGCGTCGAGCCTGCCGTATTGCGAGGGAGGCGGGACCGGAGGGCCGACGTTGGTCCCGGGGAAGTTTCGCTGATTGTACCCCTCACGAATCTTGAGCGACGCGGCCATCTGGGCGTTCAGCTCCACCCGGTTGGAGGGCGCGTCCCGGGACTTCAGCACGGCGGTCGAGAACCGGTCGAACTTCGCCGGATCGTCCATCGTCCTTCTGAGAGCCGCCGTCATCGCGACGAGGAAGCCCGGCACGTCGCCGAGTGTGGGGGCGCCGTCCACCCGGTAAGCCGTGGTACCGAGCCGGATGTCGTTGGTGTGGCACGCGGCGCAGGTCATCCCCAGCCACCGTCGCGAGGCCCCGTCGTCGGCCACGAACCCCACCGGCAGCCCGTCCGGGTTCCAGGACGAAGGAGGCTGGGGCAGGTGACGATACTTGAGGATGTTCTTATTGTCGCGGAACAGGGTCGTCGAATCGGCCTGTTCGAGCGCGAGGAACCAGTCGTAGGGGATGAGCTGCGAGCCCTGGGGCGTCGAGTAGAACCAGGCGCGTTGCTTGGCCGTCCAGTTCTGGTCCAAAACCACGGTTTTCGTGATCGGCTCGCCGAGCGGGTCGTCCGCGATCGGCATCGCCGGCGCCTGCGGGGACGTGGGGCCATCGGCCGAGGCTTCGGCCGCATTCAAGGCAAAGGCCAGGAGGAGGGCGACGGAGGGGAAAGCGAGCCTCATGGTGTTACCCCTAAAGGAGATCGTTGGGTCCGGAATTTCTCAAGACGACCTGATTTCAGGCGCGACGTCCAAAATTGAACGGCTCATGTGGATGGGTGACGGCCTCTCCCTTCCCTCAGGGTGTGAATCGTCGGTGGTCGATGATCCGGCGATAGTCCCCCATCATGGAATGAGCCGAAATGAGAAGAAGGGTGACACATCGGCTCGAATCCCATGCCCGCGGAAAATGCGTTCCACCGGCAACACTCGGCATGGAGCGCGTTAAGGACTTGACTCGCATGACACTCAGTGATTCTTAAACGTTTATATGTCACCTAAATGCAAACTATTGATCCCCCGAGGCTTTGGTTTGAAGTGGACCCGTGATTCGTCCCTCATGATGAGAAAGTTTAAGTTTCGACCCGGCGCGTCGATGCGGTCCGCTCGCGGACGTGCCCCGGTTCCGAAATCTTCTCGGGATTTGACCCGGACGGTTCAGTGCGGTTTCAGAAATCGGAAGCCCGTGTCGCCGCCGGGGAGTCGTTCGACGAAGATCTCCACGCAGTATCCGCCGGTTTCGATCTTGGCGCGAAGGGGTGGGTTGGAGAGGCCGACGTCACCGGGTTCGGGATCGTAGGAGATCGGGTCGATCGGTCGGTCGGGTTTGAGTCCGAACGCGACTTTCGGGCAGGCGTCGTCGTCGAGTGTGATGATCACGCAGAAGAGTTCGAGGTTTTCTCCTTCTTTCCGACTGTCGTTGATGCAGCAGAGCGCGATGTGACGGTCGGGTGCGAGACGCGTCCGATGCAGCGGGCCGGCTTCGAGGGTCAACGATTTCTTCTCGTCCGGATCCCAGAGGTGATTCGTGTCCACATCCTGAATCGCCTTGGCCGCATTCTCTTTGGTCGCGTCGCCGCGGAAGGTCACCGCGAAGTAGCGGATCTTCTCCTGGTCCGAACCATAGGTCGTGGGAGTGTAAGGACCGCCGATTCTGAATCCCTGGACCGGCTTGGGTGTCGCGGCTTGCGCGCCGCTCCGCGGGGTGGATGAGGGTGCGGTCGAGATATCGGCTTGCGTCGTCGTTGGGACTTGGGTGTCTGGAAGCGGGGGCGTTGTCACGGGCTCGCGCGCAGGTTCCGGCGGGTGTGTCGCACGAGCGAAAACTTGCCGCGACGGGCGAGGACTCGCCGATTCAGGAGGGGGCGAGGGCTCTTGGACGGGTGGCGGCGGGGGATCTTGCAGAAGAACGATGACAATCAGACCGCCGAGAATGGGGAAGATCATGGTGCGATCGCTCCGCCGGGAGGGGGTCGGGCGGCAAGTCGGGCGTTTACCGAGCAAACTCGCGTCTCGCCGACGAATCTCCGTGCCGCTTCACGCGAGATCTGGCACGGCTCCCTTTGATTTTGCACCCGTGCGGCGGGAAGTCAACGAGAAAAGGCCGCCGAGCGGGCGTCCTTTTCTCGCCGATTACGAAACCCCGGCTCGCTTTACTGGATGGTGATGATCAAGGGGTTGTTCGCCGGCACAGGTATCGGGGACGCGTTGGGGATGAGCGGGGAGACGATCGTTTGAAGTGTCAACGATTTGACATTCGCACCGAGAGTCACGCCCGGAGTGGCCGGATCAACCACTTTTCTGACCTCGCCGAGTAGGTTCAGGAGATAGTCCTGAGGGATCGTGACAACCCCATCGGCCACTGGCAACTCCGCGAGTGGAAAATCGATCGAAGGAAGACTGCCGGTGAGCCCGCTGGTCGGCTGGATGACGAACTTGAGCTTGACGCTCGCGGGTGCCACCGCTCGA
>JAYUFP010000222.1:0-2196 GCA_043738665.1 Isosphaeraceae bacterium | reverse complement strand
GACGAAAGAGTTCAGCCCTGAAAGGGCGGAACCTGATCGCCGTGCAGCAACGGGAATTGTCCCGCCCCTTCAGGGCTGAGGTTTTGGGCGCTTCGGGCTCTCCTGTGTCGCCCTTTCAGGGCGAAGACGAACGCGCAATGGAGACAATGCCGGAATCCCTTGGCGCACCCGGCCGCGGCGGCCTGACGAGGTGCGCTTGACCGCTCGTCGGGGCCGACTGTAAGATCTTGGAGGGGTTATAGTTCCCGAAATGAATGGGGCACCCCGCGCCCTGCCGGGGTCCAGGATCTGAGGCGTAGGATGAAAGCTGACGAGCACCGCTCGCCGATCAAGCACGTTCTCGAACACGAAGTCCCGACGGTGATTCACAATCCCGAAGAGGATATGAATCAACTCAGGCGCTGGATTTTCCACCTCCAGGAGAACCCGGCAAAGTTTTGGGGAATCCTTGGGACGATCGCCGTCGTGTTGCTCGGCATCAGCCTGATCAGCAACGGCGGTCTCTTCGGCAGGACGGCGAAAGACGAAGCCTGGACCGAGCTTGAGACCGCCAAGACCGCCGCGGAACGCGTTGAGATCGCCAACACATTCCCCAACACCCCCGCCAGCCGCTGGGCGCTCTTACAAGCGGGCACCGAGTACTACAACCAGGGATTCTCTGAGCTCCCCGGTAACAAAGACCTGGCGCTGCCGACTCTGAAGAAGGCCCTCGACCTCTTTCAGAAAGTCGCCGAAGCCGCCGAGCCCGACTCGATCCAGGCCCGCGCCG
The DNA here is from genome assembly GCA_043738665.1 of Isosphaeraceae bacterium. Lineage (GTDB taxonomy): Bacteria > Planctomycetota > Planctomycetia > Isosphaerales > Isosphaeraceae > JAYUFP01. The sequence continues at coordinate 1,427 of JAYUFP010000222.1, read as the reverse complement.
CGACGCTGGGGATCGCCCGCGCGCTCGAAGCACGCAACGAGCTCGACAAGGCGATCGCGCAGTACGAAAAAGTGGCGGCGAACAAGGGGTGGGCCGCAACCGAGGAAGGCAAGTTCGCGGCAAAACAGGCGCAGGTCCTCAAGACCCCCGAAGCCGCGACCTTCTACAAAGAGCTTTACGCTTTTAAACCGCCGACGGTCGAGATCCCCGCGGGCGGCAAAATGGACCTGAACTTCCCGTTGAACTCCCTGATCCCGCCGCCGGGCGCGTCGGTTCCGGGAGCTTCCACGATCCCGTTCACGCTCCCGAGCCTACCGCCGACATCCACAACCCCACCCGCCACCGAAAAAGGCGTCGAGCCGAACCCGCTGACCGTCCCGCCGCCCCCGGCGGCGCCGGAGGCCAAGCCCGGCGACTTCCCTGCGGACCCCTTCGCCGCCCCCAAGGCCGAAGCCAAGCCGACCGTTCCTGCTCCGGAAACGAAGAAGTAAGCCCGCACCACGGGCCTTGTGGGCGTCATGTTCGGGTCGGACCGGCTCATTTTGATCTTCCCTTGGCCTTCTCGAACTTGAGCCGAGTCTGATGCCTCCCGAACTGTCGACCGTCCCTACCGAGTTCGTCGTCAAGGCCCGCATGGTCGGCAAGCGGGTCGACGCCTACCTCTCAAGCCGCTACCCCGACTACTCGCGGAGCGTGATGCAAAGGGTCATCGAGGCGAAGGCCGTCCACGTCAACGGCCTGCCCGTGAAGGCGTCGTACAAGGTCCGTCTCGACGACCTGGTCCGCATCCGGCTCCCCGAACTCGCCGACGACGCGCCGATCCCCGAAGACATTCCGATCACGGTCATCTACGAGGACGAGGCTTTCACCCTGGTGAACAAGCCCGCGGGGATGGTCGTCCACCCCGCCAAGGGGCACTGGTCGGGAACCCTGGTCAACGCCCTTCAGTTCCACTACGACACCCTCTCGACCGTCGGCGGCGAGAACCGGCCGGGGATCGTCCACCGGCTCGACCGCGACACGACCGGGCTCTTGCTCGTCGCCAAGGACGACATGGCCCACCGCAAGCTCGCCTCGCAATTCGAACAGCGCACGATCCACAAGGAATACCTGGCGATCGTCCAGGGGGTTCCCAGCCGAGACGGCGACTACGTCGAGAAACACATCGGCCCCCACCCGACCCATCGCGAAAAGATGGCGATCCGCAACCCCGAAGACGGCGGCAAGGAAGCGGCGACTTTCTACGAAGTCCTTGAGCGCTTCCCTCATCATGCTTTGATCCGCTGCAAGCCGCGCACAGGCAGGACCCACCAGATCCGCGTTCACATGGCCCACATCGGCCACCCGGTCGTGGCGGACAAGCTGTACTCGGGCCGCGACCGCCTGACGGTCGGCGATGTTTTGGGTGCGACCGTCCCGAACGCCGA
>JAYUFP010000221.1:0-6891 GCA_043738665.1 Isosphaeraceae bacterium | reverse complement strand
CTCCTTTGAATGATCAAGCAGGCGGGGGGCGGGATTCTCCCGTTCGGTCCCGTCGCTTGGAACAAGAGAATAAACGGGCGGAACGAGTCATGCTTACTTTACACGCAAACCGCATTCCGGACGCTCGCCTCAGCGATGAAACAGAGTGACAAAGCGATCGCATGCATCGCATCAGCGGCGACCTTCCACGCGATTCCGAAAACGCGAGCGAGGCCCTGAGGCGAGAGCACGACGCGCGCTTGGCGTGATTGTGAATCGCGTACCATCCAAGTATGAACTACGCTAACTGATTTGCGATGATGAGAGGCGGGATAAAAAGAACATTGGAGCCGCGGCGACGTGAATTCCCAAGGTTTTCGTGAGACGCCAAGGAGTGACGCGGCTATTTAAATCAAACTCAGCCGTCCGGCGGCGGCGTCCCCCGGGGTCATCGGCGTGCGCGAATCAACCCCAAGCCTGGGACGCCCGGGTCGGGGATGACCTCGATGTTCGCGTACTCGGCCCGTCCGAACACGGCCTCGACGCGCTCTCGGCAGCCCGGCCGGAACAGATCGTGGTACTCGACGACGACACGCTTGATGCGTTGCCAGACCTCGGGGTCGGCCCCCTCGACGATCTCGATCTCGGAGCCTTCCACGTCGATCTTCAAAAGGTCGATGATGGCGGACCCCGCCTGCCCGACGGCGAACGCGAGGTCCACTGCCTCGACCTCTTCGCCGGCTTCCGCGGTCATCGTCACCCTGTCAAAGAGCGACCGGTGCCCCGACGACTCGGCGCGGTTCAGCGTGACGACTTTCGGGACGTCGGACACGGCGAACGGGAACACACGCACATCCGATTGGAGTCCGTTCTCGGCGAGATTTTGTTCCAGACGGGCGCGGTTGTCCCGCGCCGGTTCGAAGCTGAGCACCCGAATCCCCTGGGCCTGCCCCTGGAGCCAGAGGGCGAAGAACCCGATGTTGGCCCCGAGGTCGATCACGGTGTCCATCGACTTTGGCCTGTAAAATCCGCCCCGCGTGTAAACGCGGTCGCGAAAGATCTCGCGGAAGAGCAGGATGGGGTCGTCATCCGGCCCGTGATGGAGGGTCAGGCCGTTCCTCAATTGGAATTGCGGGAGCGGTCCCCGCACCCGGTAGGCCGACCAGACCTCTCGCCAGTTCCGGAACGCGGCGATGATCTCGGCCAGGGCCTTCGCCGCGCGGAGTTTTCCGAGGAGTTGAGGGTTCATCCCTGGCGTTTCTCTGCGGTCGGTTGCATGATTTAGCCGTCAATCCAGCGGTCGGTCATGGGGTTTTCGACAGCGGCTGGCGTTTCCTGCTCGGAGAACCGCTGCCACGGACCGTCCCACCTGACATCGACTTTCTCGACACGCATTCCCCACATCCAGTGTCCGACGCGAACCCGGGCGAGACGGATCTTATCTTCGTTCTTCGGGTCGCCGAAGGCCACGCGGAACACGGTCTGGGAGGCCGTGTTCATGGTGATCCACAAAGGCGATCCGAATAGACTTTGTTCGCAATACAAAATCGTCAAGTCATTCACGCTCGCCCATCTCTTGAGTTGTTCTTTACCCTTGATACGCAGTCTTTTTAAGTTAATGATTATGCATAAAATTACCATTGCAATCGCGAAAACGATCACCGTCATTGTAAAAACAAAATTCGCAATAAATAATAATTTATTAAAAATCATAATATCTTTTAAAAAAGTAAATTTAATGCAGCATGTTTTCTTCGAGATTCGCGCTCCTGCGAGATTGTACCAAACTCGCTCCTCGACGGGCGAGTCGTCGGCCCCGTACAATCGAGGTTCCGACGTGCGACCACGCTGACGATTTCGTCGTTCTCTCCACGGAACCCATGTCCGATACCACCCGCACGTTCATCGCGATCGCCGTCCCTGAGACCCTGACTTTAAAGCTCACTCGACTGCAACAGCAGCTTGCCGGCGAGTTGACCGGCGTGCGTTGGAGTACGGCTCCGCCGTTCCATGTCACGCTCGCGTTTCTCGGGGATGTCGCCCACTCCGAACTTGTCGGGGTCTGCCGGGCCGTGATGGACGCCGTCGCGCCGTTCTCGCCGTTCTCGCTCAAGATCGACGGCATCGGCGCGTTTCCCGACCCGACCCGGCCTCGGGTGATCTGGACGGGGATCTCGGGTCCGGGTGTCGAGACGCTCGTGGAGCTTCAAGCGGCCGTCGCGACCGCGGTTGCCCGGGTGAATTACGCGACCGACTCGAAGGCGTTCCACCCGCATGTGACCCTCGGCCGGGTCGAATCGCCTCGGGGCCGCGGGCGTCAAAAGATGGAAGTGCCGACGCCCGACATGTCCCGCCTCGTGAATCACTACAAGACGTGGCACGCGGGGCCTTTCCCGGTCAATCAGGTGGTCCTTTACTCCTCGACGCTCGGCCGCGACGGGCCGATTTACGCCCCCCTGGGGCATGCATCACTCGCGTCGAAAAAAGACCACGATGGATGACTTGACTCACCCGGTTTTTTCGTGATACTCTAGTGTCCTTGTGTACAGAAGTCAAAAAATGGGTGTTGAGGAGGGATCGCCGTGGCGAAGCGACAAGGGGCAGCGGAGACGAAGCCGGCGTCGGTGTCGGCCGAAGAGCGGGCGTTGAACACGGCGATCAGCCAGATCGAGAAGACATTCGGTGCCGGGACAATCATGAAGATGGGAGAAGGGAGCCACATGGAGATCGAAGGGATCTCCACGGGGGCGATCTCGCTCGATCTGGCTTTGGGGGGGAAAGGCCTGCCGCGAGGCCGAATCATCGAATTGTTCGGGCCGGAGTCGAGCGGCAAGACGACGATCGCGCTGCACGCGGTGGCGAACGCCCAGCGGATCGGCGGCGTGGCGGCATTCATCGACGTCGAGCACGCGCTCGACCCGACCTGGTGCAAGAAGGTGGGCGTGAACATCGAATCGCTGCTGGTCAGCCAGCCGGGGAGCGCCGAGGAGGCGCTTCAGATCGCCGAGATGCTGATTAGCTCCAACGCCATCGATATCATCGTGGTCGACTCGGTCGCCGCGCTGGTGCCCAGAGCGGAGATCGAGGGGGAGATCGGCGATACCCACGTCGGCCTGCAAGCGAGACTGATGAGCCAGGCGCTCCGGAAGTTGACCCCGGCGATTTCGCGGTCGAAGTGCGTTTTGATCTTCATCAACCAGATCCGCGAAAAGATCGGCGTGATGTTCGGCAGTCCCGAGACGACCCCCGGCGGCAGGGCCTTGAAGTTCTACAGCTCGTGCCGGATCGACGTCCGCCGGATCGGCCCCGTGAAGGAAGGCGAGGAGATCACGGGGTCTCGCGTGAAGGTGAAGGTGGTCAAGAACAAGGTCGCCCCGCCGTTCCGGATCTGCGAATTCGACATGATGTACACATGCGGAATCTCGCGGGAAGGCGATTTGCTCGACCTCGCCCTGGCTGACAAGCTCATCGAGAAGTCGGGCTCGTGGTTCAACTACGGCGACATCCGGATCGGCCAGGGACGAGAAAACGCCAAGCAATACCTTCGCGATTATCCCGAGATCGCCGAGGACATCACCACGAAGGTGCTGTCGAAGCGCGTCGGCACGAGCGCGACCGTCGCCGTGCTCGATGGCGCGGTCGACGAGGAGGAGTGAGGTTCTCCCGACTTTGGAGTGCGGGAGCTTGCTCCCGCTTTCCATATGGCCCGAAAGCGGGAGCAAACTCCCGCGCTCCAAAATAGGGTCTTCGTCACTTGTCCTTCGTGGCCGTCGTCTTTTCCCTGTCGTGGAGCGGGAAGATGACGTCGCCTTGAACGTTCATTTGAGAATCGTTCACGGTGGCGCGCTGGCTCTGAAAATCGGGACCGATGCTGAAGAGTAGGCGGTCGCCTTTGGTCTCGATTTTCTTATGGCCGCCTTGAAACTCGGGCGCTCCTTCCCAAGGCTCGAAATCGCCAAGGGGCAGGAGGATTTGGCCTTCGGAAACGACATAGCCGAAGGGTTGTCCGCGCGAATAAGGGTCGTCCGGCAGGCGGTCGAGCAGCTTGGCGTCGATGACCAACTCGGCAAGGGATTCGGGAAGCTTGCCGCCGTGCTCGACCTGAAAGATTCTCAGGGCCAGGATCTGCGTCAAGGCACGCCGCGCAACTTCGTTGCGGTCGTTCGAGAGGATCACTCCGAGAAAGTTCGGATCAAGTAACCGGAAGAGCGGCTGCCTTTGGTCGTTCCCGAACGCGTATCGATCCGCGGCAACTCCCAGCGGATTGCCGCCGCTCGGAACCTCCGGATCGGACTCGTTGAGGATGCGCGAGCCGGGGTCGCCTCTCGCGATCAACGTCGAGATCCACGCCATCCTGTCGGAGATACGCCGTGCGCGGGCGACCTCCCAGGGGGTCGTCAACCCCGTGAGCCAGAGTTGGTCCCATGAACTGGGATAACCGTAAGCGTGTTGACCCTGGTTCTTGATTTGCAGGAGCAGATTCATGAGATCTTCACGCGGAAGGGCGAGCGTGTTGTTAAGGATCTCGGCCTCGGCGCGGATCGTGTCGGCGATCGACGTTTTCGGAAGATTGCGGTATTCGTCGGCCGCTTTGCGGAGCGTCTCGGATTTCTGACCGGGGTCGGCGGCCCATCGCATGGCGATCTTCAATGCGGTTCGCTCGATCCTCAGTCCGAACATCGCGGCCGACTGCGGGACGGGGCCTGCGAAATGTCGTGAAATCCGGAAGCAGACCGCCAGGTCGTCCCAAGCCCCGGCGATGTCGCCTTTCGATTTCTTTTCGAGGGCGGAAAGCGCCACAAGGTCAAAAAGTGCGCGAATGTTGGTCGGAAGCGCCGACCCGTTGAGGTACATCGTCCGCGTGATGGATCTCGTCTGGAACGACGGGCGCAGCGAGGCACGTCGCGTCAATCCGAGGGATTCGCCGTTCTCGTGGAGCCAAGAGATGGCGACTTTCGCGTGCGGATCCCACTCGCCGCGCTGGACGAGCGGGATTGCGTTCACATCCGAGTACGTTGCGATACCCTCGACACTGCTTGCCATCCTGAGTGCCCGTCCGGCCTCTTCGTAAAGCGGGGCGGCGTTTTCCGCGGCGGGGGGAATGGCGGGCGAACGTTCGTAACGGACGAGTTGAAGCTGCGCCGCGGGCGGGAGTGCCCCGACCCCCCATACGCGCTCGCCGACATACCATGAGAACATCAACGCCGCCGTGCCCGCCACCAATCCCGTCAGCCGTGCCCAGCGCCCGAAGCCGGGGCGGTCGAGCATCCAGTCTCCGCTCCACGCCCACGTCACGACGAAAATCGCGAGCGACGAGATCAAGAAGAAGGCCGGCGACATCATGCCACCCCTGATCAGCGCGAAATGAGTGGATAGATAACCGAGACAAAGCACGACCCCGACGACCGCGGCCGTGATCCCGCGTCGAATCGTCATCCCGCAAAACTGGCCGACCGCCAGGGCGGCGAAAATCGACAGGGCGATTGTCATGTCCGGGTCGAAAGATGGATTCGTGGCACGCGCTGGGTTTTCCGCCCATAACCCTCGTGATATCCATAATGGCAGCCAGATCGCCGTCATCGCCGCAAGCCAGACGACGACCTTCGCGAGCCAGACGAGCCCCGGTTTCGCCCCTTGATGGGCCAGGAATCGGTACGTCTTCTTGCGGTTCTCGGCCCCGAAAATCTCGACCCCTGCGAACAATGCGATCGCGGCATTCAGCAGAATGATGAAGAGGATGCCGTTCCTCGAGCCGAAGATCGCCATCAGCGCAGGCAAGAAAAGTCCAAGGCCGACGAACCTCAGCCACGCGGCCCGACCCTCGCGGGCCGTCTGCCAGAGGAGGCTACGGAATTCGTGTGGCCAGAGCCGTTTGGAAGACGAAGCCCTGACGTCGATCATGGGGATGATCGCCGTTTCCCGTCGCTCGCGTCTTCGAGTGCGGACCAGCGTCCAGGGCAGAATCGAAAACCCCGGCGGGCCGCTTCGCGACATCACGATGCCTGAGAATGTCAGGAGGATTAACGATACGAACAACCTCAGGAAGGCGTGCTCGAAAAACCCGTGGCGCGGGTCGAGAAACACGGTCGCGAGCGGCAAGAATCCGAGGAAAAAAGCGACCGTCAAGGTCGCGGCGATCAACGCGTTGTTTGTAAACGATGAGAAGAACAAGCCCCAGCAGACGGCGTCGAACAAGAAAATTACGCCGGTTACCAACTTGAGCCAAAAGGGCATCGGCCCGAAGAGGTTCCACCCGGTCGTCCCTGTGAACGATATGGCGAAGAGCAAGAGCCCCAGCGACAACGTGCTGGTGATCGCGAACGAAGACTTCGCCAGCCAGAGCTTCCAGCGAGCCACCGGGAGCGTGTCGAGGAACCGCAAAGTCCCCGCCTCTCGCTCCCCGGAGAACGCCGCCGCACCGACTGCGCAGCCGTAGAGGCAGGCCCACGCTAACGCGAGCCCGACGAGCTCGCCCGAGCGAACCATATCCGTGAAGAACCGGAGTAAGAACGCCTGCGTGACCGCGGCCGTCACGATCAGGAATAGGCCGATCGGCCAGAACTGACGGGCGTCTTTCCACCAGAATCGCCTGAGCGCGAGCATCGTTGAAATCCTCCCGGAAAAGCCTGCGACCGGTCTTCTAGGCAACAGGCCGGAATTCAATCCCGGTTTGGCGGATAAGGTCGATTGAGTGCCGAACTTCGGGTGGCACTGGTCGTGCCCAACCCGTGTGTATTCAGCCCCTTCCATGGGCATCGGTCGGGTACGACCAGTGGCACCCGGAAGTTCGGAAATCCGGGGAGATGTTCCAGACTCAGTACTTCCCGAATTAATCGATTGTAGGGGGTATCAGGGGTGGCAAACTCAAGTTCCTTTCCGAAAATGACTTGTGGTGACTCAGTCATTCACGGA
>JAYUFP010000220.1:0-2197 GCA_043738665.1 Isosphaeraceae bacterium | reverse complement strand
GCCTTTGAGAGCCCGGTCGAAAAAGCGATTGTGACTGAGACTGAATCTCATTGCAATTGAGATTCAGTCTCATTCACAGAGCTGATTTTGTCCGTCGGCTCCTTCCAAGTCAAGCCCTTTCGTGTGAAAAAGCGACGGTGCCGCACGTTTTTCGCGACGCCAACGCATTCGCCCTCGTGGGGGTCTACGCTGGAGTGCCGGGGACAGGACATCCCCCTGCCCGCCCAGAACGCGTCACAAGGGAGATGATCTCGAATGCGAGTTCGGTTTCGACCCCAAGGCGAACGTGCCTTCCCTTTGGAAAGCCGACACTTATGCACTGCCGCGGCCGTCGCCGCGCCGACGACCCCACCGATTGTCCAGGACCTCGGCCTTGTCGGCCCTCAACTCGCCGAGACCGGGCTGCGAGCCACCGCGACGATCTCTGAAGGTTCGTCGGTCGCCTTCCGCTTGGTTTTGAAGCAAGGCGGCGATTTCGTCCTCTTTTTCAAACACGAGGGCCCGGCGGGCGTGACGCTCAAAGCTCAGACCCCCGGCGGCGAAGCGAATCTCGACCCCGGTCCCGCCGGTTCGTTCGAAGCCGTCCGCCTCCAGCTTCCCGCCGGCGAGTACGTCTTGACGCCGAGCAACACGGGACCTGGTTCCCTGTTCGTGGACTGGGACCTCGTCCTGGCGAACGGCATCGGACAGGGACCCGCGGCGATGCTGCGACTCACCGACGCAACGCCGGTCGCGCCGTCGTTGGCCCTCGCACCCACTCCTCCGCTCGCTGTGTCATACAACACGGCCGGAGCAAAGGGCCGGGACGGCTTACCAGTGTCGCCCGCGAACCTGGCGATCGCACCCGGCGGCACCCTGGTCGGTCGCGCCGTGGGAGAATCGGTGCTCTCCGAGCCCCGGTCCGATGACGGCGTGACCGACGGCGAAAGTCTCGCCCAAGGTTCCGCGGAAACTCCCAATCGCGGGGCCGAAAGCGTTGCCGAAGCGGAGACGGGCGGGGCACTTTCCACTTCGGATCTCGCCACGCTCGTCATCGACCTCGGCGAACAGACCGTCGCCGACCGCGTCGCGATTGCCGCATCCGATGGCAGCGCGGCCATCGGCGAAATCATGTCGGTGATGTTCACCCACAAGGACGCGGCGGGACACGACGTCGAAGCCGGCGAACCGACGGGTTCGGAACCGAACAATCCTTCGGAGACGCCCGGGGAACCTGTCCAGATCTGGCGAGCAGGACTCCACGGCGCGTGGGTGATCCCCGCGACGCTCATGGCGGTGAAGGTCCCCAAGCGATTTCTCCGCGTCAAAAGGTCCGATGAAACACCAGAGCCCCCCGCCGACCCGTCAGCCGAGGATCGACCGGGCATGCCGGCTCTCCCGAAATGGCAAAGGAACTCCATGTCGTTCCAGGGGCCGTGCCGCTCCTCAATGTTCCTCCCCTGGAAGCGGAATTCGATGATGGATGTCGACCGACGGTGATCGCATCGACACGATGAGGCGTCGGGATCAGGGCATTCCGCACCCTTCATACGTCCCGTGGCGTCAAGGCCTCCAGATCGAGCCGAGTTCCCGAACCTCAAGCCGAGAAAACTTCGCGTCACCGCCTTGCACGCGGACCCCGGACCCCGTGTTTTGCGCCTCCGGTATCACGGGCACAGGCAAGTAAACGCGTCCGTCATTCGCAAAGAGTTCGAAACTGGTCGTGTCGCGATAGAGCGTGAACGCGAGTTTACCGTCGTCGAGTGGCACTTTGACACGGATCGTTCCCACCGTCAACTTCTGGTCCTCAGTGTCGTATGTCACGGGAATGCCCCGGACCTGGAACGTCAAAACCGATTTCGGCGATGGGGCAACTGTGGCATCGAGTCGGAAGATATGACCTTGAAATCCCGCCATGGGATCCCAATCACCAGGATTCAACGTCGTGACCTTGAACTTTTGCGTCTTCCCTTCGAGTAAGGAAATCTCATCGACGGGCCGGTGTGTCAGTCTCGGGCCTTCCTTGGTGCTCACGAGCCGAAGCTCCAGCGGCAGACTCATGCACTGGTTGAACGACATCCCCGGAGATTCCGCCCGCAACCATCCCACCTGAATGACGCGGCCTGTTGGGTCGTTGCTGAAGGTCTGGGCGGCGTAGAAGGCACGTCCCAGGCTGCCGGTCAACTTCGGAGTCTCGGGCGTGAAGGCCTTGCCGTCG
>JAYUFP010000219.1:0-6895 GCA_043738665.1 Isosphaeraceae bacterium | reverse complement strand
CTCACCCCTTACCCTCTCCCCGCAAAGCCGGGGCGAGGGCGATCGTCTCAGGATTCGTCCCAGCCTGTTCCGCGACCGACGTCAATCTCCGGATGGCTTTTGGGGATAAACGGCTTCAGATACCATTTAAATTCGATGAGCCGACAGAAGGCTGGAAATCGTCCTCGTTCCCACGGTCCGCCGTGGGAATGCCGTCTGGGACGCTCCGCGTCCGTATTCCGCGGAGGCCGGACGACGCGGAGCGTCGGGGACGATATTCCCACGGAGGACCGTGGGAACGAGTCGCGCCGGGCTCTTTAGTCCCGTAGGCTGGGTCTTGACCCAGCTTTGATTCCAACGTCGCACGCGGTGCTGGGTCACGACCCAGCCTACGAGACTGACCCCGGGTTCCCCGGTCGGATTCCCTCGCCGACCGGTCGTTTCGTCATTCGATGATTTCGCTCTTGCCGTCTCCCCGCCCGCGACGCTTACCCAGCCATGCCCCCACCACAACGGGCACCGCCCCCGTGAGGAGCAGGAGCGCGTAAACCAGCGGGGTCGGGTAGCCGATCAGGTCGTGGTCCGCCGCGATCGCCATGAGCAGGCCCACCGTGCCGCCTTGCAGCCAGGCTCCTAGCATTCCGCCTATGGCAGGTCTGAGGAACCCGATCCGGCCACATGCCCCTGCGGTGCCCCCGCCGATCAATCCCCCGAGGGCCGGGAAGATGCCCGCGGCGAGGATCGTCGATGCCTCCCACCCTCTGGGCCATCCCATCGTCGAGATCCCCGCGATGACGAGGCAGGTTCCGACCGCCGAGCCCAGTCCACCGGCGACCGTTCCCAATAACCCGCCGCCAATCAGCCCAAGGATCGAGAGCCGCATCGGACCTCCTCAAAAAGACGAAACAAACAATTGGTGTCAGTTCTCTTTAATCGCTCGATTAAAGAGAACTGACACCAATTATCGGACACCAATTATCGCGACCCTGGAAACGGCGTCAGGTTTGCCGGCGGGAGCCTACCTTGAAAATCCCCCAGCTGAGTGCGAGCGAGGTGACCGCCGCGCCTCCGAGAAGTGAGTACGTGTTGAAAAGCGTCGCGCGGGTCTGGTCGAGGCTCTCTTCGAGGGGCACGACGATTTCGAGGACTCCCCGGACGTCGCCTTCCTTCCAGTCGGTCTTGGCGAGGTTCGGAAAGGTTTCCTTATCGTTGTGACACGAGAGGCACCGCTTGACCATGATCATCGGGGTCGCGTAGCGGAGCACCTTGACGCCGCTGTACTTGTCGAACTTGGAGTAAGGGCCGGTTTTGTCCTCGCTCTCCTCGTAGTGCTTCAGCGCGTCCTTGCCGAACTTATGCTTAGGGGGGCTGTTGGGGCGCTCGCGGAACGGGTATTTACTATACATCTGGAGACGCATGAAGCCATGCCCCTGGCTCTTGCCTTCGGTGTCCTCGTCGATCTGCCGTTCGAGGCGCTCTCCGAGAAGGATCGTGAACCGCGCGGGGATCGGGATCGAGGTCTTGTCTTCCTCAGGGAACTTGTGGGTGACCTCGACGCCCCCCTTCTTGGCCTGAGCGGCGACCTCGGTATAAAGCTTGTTGACCTCGCGGAGGGTCGACGTTTGCTGCGCCGCGGCTTCCAGCGCGGCCTGGTCGACCATCGACTCGGAGACTCGGTAGAGGCTCGCGGGGCCGACCGCGACCAGCACGGCCGAGGTCAACAGGAGAGCGGCGGGGACGGGGTTGCGGAGCGACCACCGCCAGGCCTTCGCCGGCAGGTGGGCGGGCCGGGCGCGAACCGGCTCGCCGTCGAGGAACCGGTGAAGATCCTCGGCAAGGGCAAGTGTGCTCCGGTAGCGGACACGAGGGTCCTTCTCGAGACAACGCAGGCAGACCGCTTCGAGGTCACGGGGGACGACGGGCCGGATCGACCGTGGCGGCTCGGGCGCGTCGTGGATCGTCTTGCTGAGCACCTCGACCGCCGACGCGCCCTGGAAGGGCGGACGACCGGTGAGCATCTCGTAGAGGATCACGCCGATGGCGTACACGTCCGACGCCGGCCCGATGTCGTCGGCCTGTCCCTTCGCCTGCTCCGGCGCCATGTAGGCGGGGGTGCCGACGAGTTCCCCGATCCGGTGCGTGCCGGTCTCGTCCATCCGCTTGGCGACGCCGAAATCGGCCACCTTGGGTACGCCGTAAAGCTGCTCGGCCTCGATGTGTTGCGAGACCGTCGTGTCGTGGTCGTGGTCGTGAATCGAGAACTCGAGGAGGATATTGGCGGGCTTCAGGTCACGGTGGACGATCCCGCGCTGGTGCGCGGCGTGGACCGCCCGGGCGACGGTCTCGACAAGCTGGGCCGTGGCGCGGATCGGCTGCGGCTGGCCGTCGATCCGCGTCTTGAGGTTGCCCCCCGTGACGTACTCGAGCGCGAGGAACGTGTTGTGGTTGTACTCACCGACCTCGTAAATCTGGACGACGTTGGGGTGGTGAAGTCGGGCCACGGCCTCCGCCTCGTCCTGCATGTTCGCCAGGAAATGCGTCGAGGCTTCCGCGGGATCGATCACGATCACCTTGAGCGCGACGATCCGCTTGAGTTTCTCGTGCCTGGCCTTATAAACGAGGCCCATCCCGCCTCGTCCCAGCTCACCGAGAATCGTGTAACCGGGGATCTCCGGGACGGCCATCGGCGGAAGGGTCGGAGCTTTCGCCGGCGCCGAGGGCGGAATGTAAGGGCGGGCGGCTGCTTTCGAGGCCGCCTCGTTCTTGTACGTGGCGAACCTGTCCACCTCCGGGGCGGGGGCCGAACCGGCGGCATGCCTCCGATTCTCGGAACCTTCGGGCGCCTCCACCCGGAACTTCCCCCCGCAACGCGGGCAGACCGCCATGTCGACCCCGATCTGCATCGGCTTGTTCGACCGCAGGGAACGATGACAGTACACGCACTTGATCTGCGTGACGAATTCGGACATCCCAATCGCCTCCAAGGCCGCCCGCCACCCTCTCACATAGAGTTTTATCAGTTTACATGAGAAATCCATCCGCGAACACTCAATCCCCACCGAAATCGAGGACCGAAGCGAAAAAGGGGTCGGATACCTTTTAGGGAAAGACGGGCGGAACAGGCCGTTTTCACACATGCGGCGCTCGAATCCGGCGACCCGACGACGTGAGATTCCCCATTTTCTGGACCTAAGCGCCCTCCGGCATTATGCTGACCCGCATTCCCCATTGAGTGCGAGGACCACCATGCCCATGTATACCCTCACCGACGTCGCCCACGACCTCTGGGTCGAGAGCTTTTCCCTCAAATCGCAGGAGCCGGCCAAGCCCTGGTCGGTGACCAAGCGGACGCTCCACGGCGGACGTCGCGAAGGCGTGGACCTGATCGAGGTCGATAACGGGGCCTTCGCCTTCACGATCGTTCCGACCCGCGGCATGGGGATCTGGAAAGGGCGTGGTCAGGGGATCTCGCTCGGCTGGAACTCCCCCGTCAAGGACGGCCCGGTCAACCCGGCATTTGTCAACCTGTTGAACTGGGGGGGGCTCGGCTGGCTCGAAGGGTTCGACGAGCTGCTCGCCCGTTGCGGGCTCGAGAACAACGGAGCCCCTTATACGGAAGACGAGACCACTTACAACCTCCACGGAAAGATCGCCAACATCCCCGCGCATTATGTGGCCGTGCATGTCGGCGACGGCCCCGACGGGGTGATCTCGGTCGAAGGACACGTCGATGAATCCAAGCTGTTCTCGACGCAAGTCCGCATGGCGACCACGATCTCGACGAAGCCCGGTTCCAACGCCTTCACGGTCCGCGATGAGTTCCGGAACCTGGGCGACCTTCCTCAAGACATGCAGATTCTTTACCACTGGAACTTCGGCCCGCCGTTGCTCGAAGAGGGGGCCCGGTTCTCGGCACCGGCGAAAACGGTCGTGCCCCGAAACGCCCGCGCCGCGGAAGGAATCGGGCACTTCGCTATTTACGGCGGTCCCGAGCCGGGTTTCGCCGAGCAGGTTTACTTCTACGACTTGCTGACCGCTCCCGGCGGGGGAAAGACCCTCGCGATGTTGCGCGACCGCGCCGGGGATAAGGGGGTCGTGCTCCGTTTCGACCGGACTCAGCTCCCTGCCTTCAGCCTCTGGAAGAACACCGGCGGGCTGAAGAGCGGGTACGTCACGGGCCTTGAACCCGGGACCAACTACCCGAACCCGAAACCGTTCGAGAAGGAACGGGGCAGGGTGGTGACGCTTCCGCCCGGTGGTTCTTACGTCAGCGAAACGACTCTGGAAGTCCTCGGAAACCGCGATCAGGTGGCGAAAGTTCAGGCCGAGATTGACGCGATCCAGAAGCAGGCGGCTCCCACGATCCATAAAGGCCCGGTCGAGCCTTTCGCGGGCTGAGGGAAGGGAAGAGTTTCACGCCCGGAGCAATCGCAACGCGTTCAAGGTCACCAACACGCTTGTGCCCACGTCCGCGCCGATCGCCATCCAGAGGTTGGCGAACCCCATCGCCGCGAGGATCAGGACGACCGCTTTCGTGATCAAGGCGAGCGCGATATTCTGGCGGATCAACGCCAGGGTCCGGCGGCTGTGGCGGATGATCCAGGGCAGCGCTTCGAGGTCGTCGGCCATCAGGACGATGTCGGCCGACTCGATCGCGGCCCCGCTGGAAACACCTCCAAGCGCCACGCTCACCCGCGCCGCGGCGAGGGCCGGGGCGTCGTTCACTCCGTCGCCGACCATTCCGGTCGGGCCGTGACTGGCGTCGAGCTCGGCGACGGCCGAGACTTTATCCGCCGGTAAGAGCCCCGAGCGGTGGTCGGTCATGCCGAGTTCCTTCGCCATCGCGGCGGCAGTCCGGGAGTTGTCGCCGGTCAGCATCACGGTCCGGACTCCCAGCGCGTTCAGCTCCGAAAGGACGCGGGCGGCCTCGGGACGCGCCTGGTCGGCCAGACGGATCCAGCCGATCGGGCCGGATTGCGCGGAGAGCGCGACCGACGTGCCGACGTTCCCCTCGGCGGTATCGAGCCTCGAATGAAAGTCGGGCGGACAAAGGCCCGACTCGTCGATATAGCGGTGGCTGCCGATATGATATCGCTCTTCGCCGACTTGCCCGCTCGCGCCGAGCCCGGGAAAGGCGGTGTAACCCTCGGCTTGAGGGACGTCGAGACGCTGTTCGCGGGCGTGCCGGGCGATCGCTCGGCCGAGGACGTGTCCGCCGCGATCCCCCAGGGCCGCGGCGATCCGCAGCACGTCGTCGTCTTCCCTTCCGGCTTCCGAAGCCACCTCGACGACCGCAGGTTCGCCGCGAGTCAATGTCCCCGTTTTATCGAACGCAAGAACCCGCAGCCGGCCGACTTCCTCCAGGTACTGCCCCCCTTTGACGAGCACTCCCCGACGCGCCGCCGATGTGAGAGCACTCACCACGGCGACCGGGGTTGCGATCACCAGAGCACAGGGACAGGAGATCACCAGCACGACCAGCCCCCGAGAGAACCACCCTAGCCAGGAGGGCTCCCGCCCGGCTGCGATTGCGAAGAAGGGAGGCACGAGCATCATTGCGAGGGCGATCGCCACGACCGCCGGGGTGTACCAGGCCGCGAACCGCGACAGCCTGCGTTCGATCGGGGCCTTCCCGGACTGGGCCTCGCGGACCCTCGCGATGATCCTTGAAATCAGGGCATCTCCCAGAGGCCCCGCCGCTTCGATCGAGATTCCGCCGTCGCCGTTGACCGTGCCCGCGAAGACTTCGGAACCGGGCTCGCACGCGACCGGCACCGACTCGCCCGTGATCGCCTTTTGATCGACGCTCGACCGCCCAAGTCGGACCGTGCCGTCCACGGGGATGCTTTCACCGGCTCGGACGCGCACAACGTCGCCTTTTTTCACCTGATCGGCGGCGACCACCCGGGTTGTGCCGTCCTCATGCTCGACTTCGGCGGTCGTGGGAGCCACCTCCAGCAAGGCCCGCA
Organism: Isosphaeraceae bacterium; assembly: GCA_043738665.1. Classification (GTDB taxonomy): domain Bacteria; phylum Planctomycetota; class Planctomycetia; order Isosphaerales; family Isosphaeraceae; genus JAYUFP01. The sequence goes on along the minus strand of JAYUFP010000219.1, from coordinate 947 downwards.
CGGCGCGTCGGGCGCGGTCGAGGCTGAGGCTTTCCAGGGCCTCGGAGATTCCGAACAGAAAGACGACCGTGGCCGCTTCGTCCCACTGACCCAGGATCAAGGCCCCGGCCGAGGCGAGCCCCATCAAAACGTGGATGTCGAACCGGAAGGCCCGTAAACCGCGGAACGCCTTCGGGAATAAATCGAATCCGCCGGTCACGACCGCTAACCCGTAACAGGCCACGGCGATCCGGCGATCGAAGCCGAAATATTCAGCGACGATGCCCGACAGGAGCAAAGCCCCTGAAACGCCCAGAGGACCCCAACGTAACCAGCGCGAGGCCGTCGGCCCTTCCGGTCGGGTTTCCGGCCCCATCAACGAGGCGGCCATCCCGGCTTGATCGGAGACCCGCCGGATCAAGGCGTCCGGCCCGGTGAGCGCCGCCTCGTAATCGACGGTCATCGTGCCGAGGATCAGATCGAAGCCGAGCCCGAGCACGCCGGTCTGGTCGTTGAGGACGGAGTGAAGGATGTCGCGTTCGACGTTGCAATCGAGTCCGCGAACTTTCAAGGTGCAGCGGGCTCGGCTCATCGCAACTCTCTCCGGACCAAAGGCCGACGCAACGGAGACTCGATACGGGGACCTGAGACGCCATCCCGATTATAGAGTTTTCCACGGACGTGGAGAACGCGAACCGACGAATCACATGGGAACCGCGAATTCGGAAACGAACCGCGGAGATCGCGGAGATCGCAGAGAAGAAATGAGCGAGGGGGGGCCGGGGGGGGTCCGCCGTGCGACTTGGCAGGGGAGAGACGACCCTTCTCGCCAAACCGAGCGGAAAGACCCCCCCTAACCCCAATACCGTTAAATTAGCCGTAACATGATGCCCATCTTCGGTTTTCAGCCCCGAAGGGGCGACGGTCAGTAGCCCAGGGCTTCAGCCCTGGGTTTTACGAAGATCCGC
>JAYUFP010000218.1:0-6899 GCA_043738665.1 Isosphaeraceae bacterium | reverse complement strand
CGCAAGCCTTCGGCCAGGTCACGAATCTGGGAATCAAGAGGCTCGATTTCCGCTGGGGTTTTCAGGATGACGCCCTGATGAGTGTCTGGCGGCTTCAGGCCCCGAAGCCCCGGAAGGGTATGCTCGCCCTCTTCGATCAGCCCTCGATGGACAAGTCGAAGCTCGTGCCCATGCCCGAGGGTCTGACGGCGTTCACGGCGATGTCGCTCGACTCGGCCAAGGTTTTTGACGCGGTGATGGAGAACCTCCCCGCGGCCTCGAAATCGAGTGCGACGGCCTCTCTCGACTCGCTCAAGACGAAGTCGCGGATCGACCTCCGCAAGGAGCTCCTTGCCCACATCGGCCCGAAGATGGCGTTCTACACAATGCCGGGAGCGGCGGCCAAGCCCGGTGATGCCCCCGCGGCGGGTGGAGTTCTTGGCGGCCTGTCGATCCCGGGGCTCGGCCCGGTCGGTGCGATCCCCAAATTTACTCTGATTGCCGAAGTCGATGACCGGGCCGCGTTCGAGAAGACTCTCGACAGGCTGATGGTCGCCCTCAACCGAGAACTCAAAGACCGCGCCGCTGAACAGGCCAAGGCCCTGGAGGGCGGAGCAGGACCGGGTGCGCCCGGCGGCCGTGCCGGGGGCGGAGGGGGAGGCCTCAGCGCGACGGGAGCCGCGGGCGATGACAGTCCGCGCCCCGGTGCTCGGGGACGACGTCCCGGAGGCGGCGGTGAAGACGGACCGCCCCCCCCCGAACCCCCGCAGTTCAAGCTCGTGCTGGGTAAGGACAAGATCTATCAATTGACCGTCCCCGCGGGCGCTGCGAGCCCGCTCCCCCCCGGGTTCCGCCCGAGCATCCGTTTGGGTGCCAAGTACGTCGTGATCGCCGTCGCGCCCGACGCCGCGCGGATCGCGCTGGAAGCCAAGCCGGGAGACTGGACGGTGGGGTCCGACCTTGCCCCGGCCTTCGACCGGCTCTCACAAAACCTGATGTTCCTCTCCGTCAACGACCCCCGGGACACGATGCCGGAGTTGCTGGCAAGTCTTCCCGCGAACCTTCAGCGCGGCGTGAATACCGCGCTGGCTCTCGCCGGGACCGGGCAAGGCATGCCCCTAGGCGGGCCGGGAGCCCCCGGCGGTGCCGGCGGAATGGCGGGACCGAACGCCGCGGCCCCCGGCGGACCCGCGCCGGGAGTCGTCTCGGGGGGACCCGGTGCCGGCGGCGTCATGACTCCGGGAGTCTTGCGACCTCCGGGAAGCGGCGGCGGCGGAGCAGGCGGCTATCCGGGGGCTTCCGGCGGCTACCCCGGAGCCATGCCCGGCGCGGGAGGACCAGGCGGGGCCGGCGGTAACGCCGATCAGGCCGCCGCCCCCGCGATGATCCAGTTCAACATCGATCCTTCGAAGCTTCCTAAAGCGGACGACCTCCGCGCCCGGATGTTCCCCTCGACGTTCTCGGTCGTCGTCGATGATCAGGAAGTCAGGTTGGTCAGCCGCACGGCCTTCCCGAACCTGCTCTCGCCCGCCGGCGGCATAGGGATTGCACTCGTTCTTCCCGCGGTGCAAGCCGCGAGAGACGCCGCGAGAAGGGCGGCCGGACTGCCCGCCGGAGGGCCGCCCCCGGGTCTTACCCCGCCTCCAGGCACAGGTGCGAGACCGGGTGCCGGTATCCCCGCGGACGACGCTCCGGGCGGACGTCGACGAGGCGGTGGTGGTGGTGGAGGTCGCCTCGGGGCGGTTCCCCCTTCGTGAGGACCGACCATGATTCTTCCGAATCGGCAGACGTTTCCGTCTTCGAGACAAATTCCGACGTACAATGAAATCGTCGCCCCGGCCGTTTTCTCGGCCTGGGTGCTGTTGTGCCTGGCGAAAGTCCTTTGATTCCGAATCGTCGCGGGCGAGCGGCCTCATGCGCCCTGCTTGAGGAAACAAACGGGGAATCGGTTTCATCGCCGCGGATCACCGCGAGGCTTCCCGCGTCGGGGGTAAGAAACTGACTCTCCCCGGTCGTTCAAAGTCGATCTCGACGATTCCGAGTTGACGCTTTACGAAGTCGCGTTCGGAGGAAACTTCGCCAACCCGGATTGCAAGTTCGATACTCGCAACGGAAAGTGAGGCGATTGATGGAATTCGTCCACGAGGTAACGGCCCATCTGGAGAACAAGCCCGGCCGACTCGCCAAGATCTGCTCGGCGATGGCGCATGAGAAGATCAATATTCAGGCACTCGCGGTAATGCAGAGTCAGGAGCATAGCGTGCTCAGGCTCGTGACCGAAGACCCGGTTTCGACTCGCAAGGTGCTCACGTCGCTCGGCACCGAGTCGGAAGTGCGTGACGTCCTCGCCGTCGAGATGGAGAACCGGCCGGGTGCCCTCGCGAAAGTCTTGGAAACCCTTGCCGAGGAGCACATCAACGTTGAATACGCCTATGTGGCGCCTGGCACAGTCACGGGCAAGTCGTTGGGGATCTTTCACACGTCGAACCCGAAACGGGCCTTGAAGGTTCTCCTCGAACCGAACGGAAACAACGGCGCCGACCGCAGCGGCGACCGCAGGCCTCTTCACGCGCGCTGAGACGGGAACGTCCGTTCGGGACAAGAGGATTGCAGAGTCCGTCCTTCCCCCTCCGGAAGAAGGTGGCCGAAGGTCGGTCGGATCAGGGTTCCAGGTCTGTTCGCAAGGCGAAATGACCCTCATCCGCCGCTTCGCAGCACCTTCTCCCGGAAGGAGAACGGTTATTATCGGACTTCGCAATCCCGCTGCCCGGCCACGACTCGCGATTGACACTCGAACCCCGGCCGACTTAGCCTTGTCCCGGGGCTGATGGGTTTTCGTCCCTCTCGTGGGCTCAACAAGTCGGGAGTCTTCACCGCGTGTCGAAGAAGAAAAAGGTCCGGGTCGCGTTCAAGAAGAATCGGCAACACCGCGCCCGGGCCAATGACCTGACTCGACGCTACCGCGACGACGCCCTCGGCAAGTCCGAAACACTTTCCGGGGAACGCGTCCGCGCCAAGGGCGAACTCTCAAGGCATCGGACGATCATCACCGAAACGGCCGACCCCGCGAATCCCGCCGCGGAGGCCTCCGACTCCAACGACCCTGCGGCGCACCGCAGTATCGACCTCGAAAACTGCCTGCGAGGTCGGGTCATCCGCATCCACGGCCTGATCTCGGTCGTCGAAGCCGAGGATGGCACGAACCACCCGTGCAACGTCCGCAGGGTCCTGAAAACGCTCTCGATCGACGCCCGCAACGTGGTGACCGTCGGCGACAATATCTGGTTCCGGCCCGCGGGCGAAGGGAGCGAAGAAGGGACGATCGAGAAGGTCGAAGCGAGACGCGGGACGATCACGCGCGGGTATCGCCGGCATAAGCATATTCTAGTCGCCAATGTCGACCAGGTCTTGATCGTCTCCGCGCTCGAAGCGCCCGGGCTCAAGCTCCCCTTGATCGACCGCTACCTGATTTCCGCGTCAATCGGAGGGGTCCGGCCGATCATCGTCCTAAACAAGGCCGACCTCGTCGATGTGTCGCTGTTCCAATGGGTGGTCGGCCTCTACACCCAACTCGGATACGAGACCGTCGTGACCTCCGCCGCCGACGGTCGCGGCGTCGAGCGCCTCCGAGAGATCGTCGCCGAAGGCACCACGGCGTTCTCGGGACAATCGGGCGTCGGCAAAAGTACACTCCTGAATGCGATCCAGCCGGGCTTGAATCTCCGGGTCCGCGAAGTCTCCGACTGGACGTTCAAAGGCAAGCATACGACGACCACCGCCGAGTTGATCCGTCTCGACTCGGGTGGACACGTCGTGGACACCCCGGGCCTCCGTCAGTTCGAGCTCTGGGGGGTCATTCCTTCGGAGCTTTCGGGACATTTCCCGGAGTTTCGACCGTATTTGCCCCTCTGCAAGTTCCCGGACTGCTCGCACACCCACGAAGCCGAATGCGCCGTGAAGGACGCCGTGCAGTGGGGGCAGCTCCACCCCGGCCGGTTTGAAAGCTACCTGAAACTCTACGCCCAGCAGCCGTTGGAAGGCGAATGACGCAGGGCGAATGACGCAGGGCGAATGATGCAGAGCGAATGACGCAGGGCGAATGACGAAGGGCGGATCGGACAAACTCAGAACTAAACACGTTCATGCAAATTCTCATCAATGAATCCGGCAGCCGGCATTTTTATTCAAAATAATCGGAGACATCCGCGGCAGGGCGGTTTCACTGCTGGGCCATTCGACCGACGCCCAAGGGGTACGGCAGCAGGCTTTCGCCAGAGGGACGGCGAGACCGCCCGCGGCAGCTTCGACGGCGAAGAGGCCGTCCATCTGCTGTCGTCGGTCGCCCACGAGTCCGGGACTGACGGTCGCCCGGGCTGATGTCCACCAGGGCGGTTCGACAAAACCAATCAGCACAAGACGGCCCTACGATTGCAGGGGGGACTCGTGCTGGAGGGCGGCCTGATCACCGGCGATGCCTTCTTCTGCCGGCGGATCCGAGCCCGCAGGTCGTGCAAGCCCGAGGACATGACCTGTGGGTCGTCAAGGAGAACCAACCGGCACTCCCGGCCGACATCCAGGCGGCGTTCGCCCCTTCAGCCGAAGGGCCTTTTTCCCCCTCGACGGCGACAAATCCGGCGTGACCCATGGACTCGGCGACGACCCTTGCGAAAGAACGCCGCCCGCGTCGATGATCTCTTCGCCAAACTAGGCATCTTCAATCAGTGAATAGCCCTGCATCCGCGGGCGATAACGAGGGACCGAATCCGAATTGCAATCATTCGTGACCTAGACATTGTTAGTAGGCCTTTGGTCGATGGGGCGAGTCGATGAGGGGAAACCGATGGCTCATTCTGAAGCGGTGTTCTGGCTGAATCCGGAAGTGGCCCAGCGGCATGTCTTCTCAAAAGTCTGCGAGCTGCCCCGGAAAGCTGCGAATCGAGACTTTCGCGACCTGGCCCTGCTTTCGATCGTGACGACTGCGGGTCCGCTTGCGATCTTCGCTCTCGGAATTAGTGCGTATCTGCCGCTCACCGCGTGTTTTGGAGCGGTGGCGGTGATTGCATTGGGAACCGCGGAACGGCTCCATCGCCGTGAGCATCCGCTGGCGACCGAACCGCCGTCCGACGTCACCGTCTCCAACCTGCACTGGCAGCGGGCGTCGTTCGGCCTCATCCGAGGCCGGCACAAACCGGAGGCCGAGGCACGACCCGCCAGGGTGACCATTGGCGCGGGGTCCACGGGCCGAAGCGGCCAGTGGATCGGCCGTTGATCGTCCGCGCGGCTTTCCGTGTCTGAAGACCGGCGAAAACGGGAGAGGGTCGCGGACCCTCCCGTTGTCGCCGATCTTCGTTTTCAAAGCTCATCGCGCACTTGTTCCCAGACCTCGAGGGCACCCTCGACGAACCCCTCGACGTCCGGCCCCGTCGGGCCTGATTCGCTGAGACCTTCGAAGTTCCGCGACCACCAGGCCAGCGCCGTTCTCTTCTTCCCTTCGTGGTCCGGTTCGATCACTTCGTAGTAAAAGCGTTCCGCCGGGGGATGATCCTGGTCGGCGTCTTCGGCGAAATAATCCTCCCCCGCCGAGCTGATGAGGTCGTCGAGCCGTTCCAGGTGGGTCGGCTCCGCGCTGTTTTTTGCCCAGGCGATCCCCGCCCCTCTTCCCTTGGCACGTTCTCCACGCCCGCTCTTGTTCTTCAACGCCCTCATCCGCGCGATGACGTCTCGCATGCTTCTTGCTCCTCTCTGTTTGACGATCTCGGCCAGCTTCGTCTCGAACGCTTGAGCCGCGAGGGCGGACCAGTTCACGCCCCCGTCCTCCACCTCGTCCATCCGACTCTTGAGGTCGTCGGAGATCGACACGTTGATCCTTGCCATGCGCCGGACCCTCAGGGTCAAAGGGGTCGATGCGCAACCATAGGCGCATCGAGTGCGCATGACAAGACGGGGGCGAGAATTTGCGCGGAGTTGTGGAATCCGTTCATCCGAGTCCGGAAAGAAACATACGGAATTCGCGGGCGAAATGCCGCGAATTCCGTATGATTTCCGTCATCCGCCGTCGCCGTCTCAGCGCTTCGCGTGAAGCTTCCCCGAACGGGCCAGGGCGTCGACCGCCGCGGCGGAGATCCCGCCGATCTGGAACGTGGGGGGACGGAGCTTGATGTTCACCCCTGCGGTTCCCGTGATCGACGCGATCGTCGTCGTTCCGCTCCCGCCTTTGGGCTTCTGGACCGATCCGCTCAGTGCGGTAACTCCTGCGGACGTGCCGATGAGTTGGAGTTGCTGCGCTTCACCCGTCGGGCCACGCATCAAGGTCATGAGGCCGGGACCCGCCAGATTCAGCTTCACGGTATCGCCGGACGCGTCTTTATACGTGAGTGCGTTCCCCTCGGCGAAAACGGTCGCCCACGGCGAGCCGGGATTCTTTCCGTTGCCCGTGCCGTCGAGGTAGTTGCCGGCGAGGTCGGTCAACCCTTTTGGCGAGGCGAGCCGGGCGTTCGCATTGATCGTGATGTTCGCGAACGTGCCGAACGGCAGCGGCTTGGCGAGCATCACCACGGCGCGGCGGTTGGCCGCATCGTATCCGGCCGAGGCGATCGGGATCGCGACGTCGTCCTGCGAGCCGAAAACGGCGTCAGGTCCGGGGGTTCTCAGGAACGAGCCGTAGTTGGAGACGTCAACGGCGCGGACGGGGTTCATCGGTTCGCTGTACGTCACCGCGACTCCGAAAACGCCTTGCGCATTGGCAAGAGCCTGGAAGTTGACGATCGTCGGAGGAGTCTTATCGTTTGAGGGCGGAATGATCGGCCCGGTTCCTCCTCCGCTCCCCGGATGCTGGATCGTCACGAGTGTGCTCGTGAGATGTCCGAGAGTCGCGCCTCCGGCAGGGGCGGAGATGGTCAGGCTGAACGTGGAATCGGCAC
>JAYUFP010000217.1:0-6899 GCA_043738665.1 Isosphaeraceae bacterium | reverse complement strand
GGTGAGCAAGTTTCTGGAGGGGATCGCCGCGGACGACTCGGTCGTCGTGCTGGCGGGCCGGTGTTACGAGCAGGAATCGGTGCCGTACAAGGCGATCGACAGCCTGATCGACTCTCTCAGCCGCGACTTGCTCAAGCGATCCAGAGAAGGCGACGTGAGGTTCGTGTCGCCAGGACCCGACGCGGCGGCGCTGGCGCGGATTTTCCCCGTCCTGCTGCGAGTGCCGGGATTCGATGACGCCCGCCTCGGGGTGACGACCGAGGGAGACGACCCCCAAGCCATCCGGACCCGGGCATTGAGGGCGTTGAGGCAAATTCTTTCGCGGTTGGCCGACCTTGGCCGATTGGTCCTGTTCATCGATGACGTCCAGTGGGGTGACGCGGATAGCGTTTCATTGCTTTCGAGCGTGCTGGAATCCCCGACGAATTCGAGAATGATTCTACTGATCGCCTACCGCGCCGAGTACCGCGAGACGAGTTCCTGCATCGTCGCCCTGCGGAACACCGTCCTGAGCCGGAGCTCGCCGGGGTTCTGGGGCGAAGTCGAAGTGGGCGCGCTCGAGGCGGACGAATCGATCGCTTTGACGCGCAAGATCCTGGGATCTTCGGCCTCGGATCGAGACGACCTGACCGAGCGGGTGGCCCGCGCGTCGGGAGGGAATCCGCTGTTCGTCTGGGAGCTTGCCCGACAGCTCAGGGATCGCCCCGCCGACGAGAACCCCGACGCGGGCTGCTCGACGGACCTCGACGAAGTCCTCTGGCAACGGGTCTGCCGGCTCAACGAGGACACCCGCAGACTCCTTGAGACGCTCGCGGTCGCGGGCCGGCCGATCACACGGTCCGTAGCCAGAACGGCCGCCGCCATCGTTGACGACGGCCGGATGCTCGCGGAGCTCCGGGCCGAACACTTCCTGCGGAGCACAGGCCCGCGCCCTGACGATGAACTGACCGTCTTCCACGACCGGGTTCGGGAGAGCATTCTGTCCCGTCTGCCGAGCGAGACCCTCCGGGACCACCACAGCCGCCTGGCGGAGGTGCTCGAAGCGACCGGCACCCAAGACGTCGAGATCCTGGCGGACCACCATCATCAGGCGGGGAACCTGGACCGGGCCTTGACTCGGTACGTCGCGGCGGCCGAACAGGCAGTCTCCGCGCTTGCTTTCGACCGCGCCGTCGGCCTGTACAGGAAGTCGTTGAAGATCGCCGGGCCACTCGGTGCCGACCTCCGCCCCCTGCGCGAATGTTTGGCCGACGCCCTGGGCAACCTCGGCCACGGCCCGGAGTCCGCCGCGGAGTACCTCGCCGCCTCCGAGGGCACCGGGGCCGAAGCGACCCTCCGTTTGAAGCAAAAAGCCGCCTTCCAGTACTGCATCAGCGGCCACGTCGATGAAGGGCGGGCGGCGTTCCGAGAGGTCCTCCGGGCCGTCGGCGTGTCGATGCCCGACCGACCGCTCTTCGCCGCGACCAGCGTCCTCGCCTTGCGGTTCTGGCTCCGTTTCCGGGGCCTGCGGTTCTCGGAGCATGCCTCTTCTGAAGACCGACGCGCCGAGCTCGACCGCATCGACACGCTGCGATCCGTGTCCGTCGGCATCAGCGTCGTCGACCCGATGGTCGGGGCCTACTTCCAGACGCGGGGGACACTCCTGGCGCTCAAGGCCGGAGAGCCGTTGCGTGCCGCCCTCGCGCTGGCGTGGGAGGCCGCGCATCATTCGCTCTCCGGGGCCCCCGCGCGGCCGATGACCGACCGCCTTCTGGCGGCTGCCTCCGAAGCGGCGTCTCGGACCGACCAGCCCCAGGCTAATGCGATGGTCCAGCTCGCGCAGGGAATCTCGTTTTTCATGGAGGGTCGCTACCGCAAGACCTGGGAGTGTTCCCGGCCGGCGGCCGAGACGTTCGATACAAAATGCGTCGATGTCGCCTGGGAACGCGACACGTCCAAGCTATTCACGATCTGGGGGTTCCTCTTCTCCGGAGATTACCTCAGTGCCCGAGAGGCGTCCGCCGGCCTGTACCGCGAATGCGTGGCCCGCGGCGACCGCTACATGATGACCAACCTGGGAACCCAGGTGAACACGCTGCTCACGCTCGCGAACGGCAGCCCCGACGAGGCCGCGCGGAACCTCGACTCGGTCATGGCGGAGTGGACCCGTGTGGGCTTCAACGTCCAGCACCACGGGGCGGCGATGGCCAGATCCTACATCGCGCTTTATCGCGGCGACGGCCTGGAGGCATGGCGAGACATGAGGTCATTCGCCGTGGCCTATCACACCTCGTTGCTCACGCGTTGCCAGCAAATCCGTGCCGACCGGACCGCGATGGAAGCCCGGGCCGCGGTCGCCGCGTACCGACAGACCGGGTCGTCGACCTGGCTCCGCGCCGCCGAACGACGCGCCCGCAGGCTCGACGCGGAAGGACTTCCCTGGACGATCGGGATGGGAGCCCAGATCCACGCTTGCATCGCGCTGACGCGTGGTGACTCGGAAAAAGCCGTCCACCACCTTCGGCGCGCCGTTGCCGCGTTCGAGGACGCCCCAATGGCTCACCTCGCCGCCGTCTCCCGGTTCCACCTGGGCAAGCAACTCGGCACGGAATCAGGCCGGGTCGAATCCGCCGCGGCAGCGGAGTGGTTCACGAAACACGCGATCGGGGATCCCGGGCGTTTCGCCGCGATGTGGGTTCCCGGGTTCTGAGCGCGTTCGGCCGGATCAATTAATAATTGAACGTGAGGCCGGCGATCGCCGAATCCGTTTGCTGTTCCGCCCGGACTTGTGTGCCCGGCACCGGCCCGGTGGGATAAACGAACGGGCCGCTGATCGACGCGCTGAAGGCATGCACCCAGGCTGCCGAGAGACTCACCCGGTCGGTCAGTTTGTACGTCACGCCGAGGTCGAGCCCGTGCTGGAAAACCCCGGGGGCCGCGACGTTGAGAAACGTGGTCGCCGCGGGGATTGGGTTCTGGTTATAGGTGTAACCGGCCCGCGCCGTGAACCGATCGGTGAGTTGGTACTGGGCACCGACGCCAAGTGCGAAGACGTCGTGCCAGCCCAGTCCGGCGATCGAGCCGTCCTTCCGGAACGCCGGACTCCCGCCGAACCCCGACGCCGAAGAGTAGCCGATGTAGCGAAGGTCCGTCGCCACGATCAGTTTTTCGATCCCGGTGTACGACACCCCCCACGACAGGATCATCGGGTAAGTCAGGTTGGTCCGGAATGTCTGAGGGGACGCACTCTCATTCGTGCTGTTCCACGAGAATTGTTCGAACCATTGCGGGCTCTTGAACGAGAAGCCAAAGTTCAAGTCTCGCTCGCTCTGGTAATAGACGCCGACCTGGAATCCCAGGCCGTACCTCAATCGCCCCTGAAACGCCTGAGGATAAAAGGGAACGCCGTTGGCGAAATTGAGCGCCGAAAATGGAGCGGCACTCAACTGGAGGTCGGCCACGTTGATGGTCGGCGCGGCCCCCACCGACCAGCCGTTACCGAGGTCAGCGGCAACCGTCGGCGCGATTTGAAGGATGCTCAGCCGAGAATAAACACTTCCCAGCCCGCCGCCCTTGGGAGGTGCGGTGAACACCGGGTTCGTTGTCGAGGCGGGAAAGTTGACGAAGAATCCGCCGATCGTCAGAAGTGAAATACCGTAAGTGAACGGGGAGCCTTCCGGCCGGGTGATCGCCCCGATCGCCGGAAGCGGGGCCATTCCCGAGTCGTTCCGGGTCGACCCCGAAGCCGCCGGGGAACCCATCCCGAAGACTCCCGCGGCCACCCGCGACGAAACCGTGTTTCGTGAGCTGAGCAGCTCGACGCCGATGTCGACCCGGTCTTCCAGCGCGCTGATTGCCGCCGGGTTCCAGTAAAGCGCACCCGTGGCGTCGAGAGGCGCCGCGGTCCCCGCGCCGCCGAACCCCGCGTTGATCGGCCCGACCCCGGGCAACACGATCCCCTGCCCCCGCGAGACGACAGGCGTCAGCACGACCAGGGCGACCGCGGTCGTCAGCACGCGAAAACGAACGCCGAGGTGGGGGGGCATGTCAGTCTTCCACGTGTTTAAAGGGTTAATCTCCCACTCATGCGAAATCTTCGGACACTTCCGAGTCCTTTCTATAGCGATTCTGACGATTCCACCGATTTTGTCGATTCTCCGCGGAAGATCCGACTCGACTTCTGTTCAAGATTACACGTGCGAGCCTTTATGCACGAGAGGTCTTTCTGATCCGGAGGGGCGACGGACGGTAGCCCGGGGTTTTGTACGTGTTTATCGCGTAAATCATCGGAGTGTCGGGGACGCTTTGGAGTACGGTGGCTTGCCAAGGCAATCCAAAGCGTCCGCGACACCGGCGAATCTCACCCTCGCGTGGCCCGGGAGAGAATTCGCGTGCATCGTAGGGGCCGCACAGAGTCTCGGAGGCTTTATGCGATGGATCCCTTCGGCTTCCAGCGCCAGAGTTCTCTGCCGTTTTCGATCTCGAATCCATAGCTGCTTTTAAAAGTCAACAACACGTTCGCCTCGCCGCGATCACCCATGTCGGCCAGGTCTTCAAGGCCGAGATCGCTCACGATCGGATGGCTCGCGAATCGTGAAAATTTCACTGAGTAACTGTCGGTCAGGCCGGTGAAGGTTGGTGTCTGAAGCGAGAGGACCGGGATCTCGACGAGAGCCTGGTGACAGGCTTTTGAGTAAGACGTGACGTCTCGGAATTCCTTCAGATAGACCATCGAAGGCCGGATGGCCCAGTACGCCTTCCAGATGTCGGAGAGGTCGAACCCTCCTCCGATGAACGTCTGACTGAATTCACTCAGGGCCGACGTCCCTCCTTCGGCGAGGAACGGGTCCGCGGGAAACTGTTTCAAAAGGTCCTGGAAATCCACCGTCCCGCCGGTCTGTTGAAACATCGCCGAGGGCACGCGTTTCACGTCGACCAGGTTCGAGAATTTGACGTTCTGGCCGGGTCCGAACGTTTCGAGAACGTGCGTATCGACGGCAAAATGGTCCGCATCCGCCCCGGGTGCGGGGAAGACGAACTTGCCCAGCTCTTTGGGGATGCCGTAGACCTCGCGCCCGGAAACCATCGACCACGGGTGCGAAACGACGATGTAAGGCGTCCAGAGGCTAGGGATGCTGATTCCGCCGGTGACGCGGACCACGGGGATCAGGAACGCCATCTCGACCGATGAGAACGTCCCGATATTCTTGGCCGGGGGTGAGGAATGGTTGCTCGTGATGCGCTGAAACGCGGCGATCACGACCGGGAAAAACGGCTTGTAGACCACGGCACCGTCTGACGCCTTGTTCAAACGTTCGTCGACCAGCCGGTTCAGCGAATCCTGATTGGGCATCAGGACGAAGCCGTAAAGCTCGATCCCCTCGATCGCGTACGGTTGGGGCAGTTCGAGCTGACCGCCGGACTCGATGAACGTCGGCTTCGGATCGATCGTCTCTCCGGCGATCACCCGCGGGTATCCCGAAATCGCGTGCGACGCCAGGAAGCCGCCGCAGACCGCGGCCTCAACGCAGCCGGCGTTGATCGAGGTGCGGACCCAGTCCCCCGCCAGGAATAGGTTGTTGAAGCCCGACTCGTCGGCACCCAGCCGGAACTTCGTCGTGCCCGGCAGGCACAACACGTAACGATCCGAGGGGTTGATGTTGCCGCGGAAGTACTGGGCATCGAATCGAGCCTGACCGGCCTTTCCGGTCAGCTCCGTGAGAATCTCCCAACGGAATCCGGCCGCGTTGAAGGCTCCCGGCCAGAGGTGGGGACCATATGTGTTGAGCCACACCAGCGACCGGTCATGAACTCCCGCCTTCACACTGGTCGGAAGCCCCGGCGCGGGCGGGGGAGGCGCGCCGACCAGGTCGGGGAGCGGCCCGCAACCGTAGAGCACCGCCTTGGGTTCCTGTCCGACGGGCCAGTTCTCCCCGGGAATCACCTGGCCCATGTCAGCCCAGCTATCGTGGGGCTCGGCGTATGCGGTCAAGAGTGCCCTGGAAGGCAGCGGCCAGCCGATCGCCTGCGGATCCGGGTCGATCCACATCTGCATGGCCTGGGTCTGCACGGTCTTGACGTTCTCGACCATCTTCCGGAACGGCTCCGACGCCGTCATCAACTTGCCGCAGACCGAGGGGAAACTTCCGACCGAAAGACCTAACACGACGAGGTCGAAATCCTGGCCTTTTTTCAGGACGATCGTTTCCTTATCCGCCCAATCGGTCCACCAACTTTCGAGGTCGACATTCCCGGTTTGAAGCGCGGCGCCTTCAGTCAGTAGGTTGTACTTGGGCACGGAAGGCCAGCAGGGGAGCCCCTTCACGGTGACGATCGGGTTGTATTCGCCATTCGTTGCGTTCACGGTCGCCTGACGTCCCAGCGTCACCGTGTCGACCGACTTGTGATCGCTCGAAACGGCGAGGTCGACGACCTTATGGAAGAACTTGAACTTCACCCCGCGCTTCTTGAGGACGAGATAGAGCGGGGCGAACACCACGTCGCCCATTCCGGACTGCATCTTGAAGAACACGGCCCCTTTTGAGGTGAGCCCGAGTCGCAGCATGCCGTTCAAGGCGGTCCCCGCGGCGAGTGCGGGCTGAGTGGTGTCGCCGCCGCGGAATGCGAAGACGTAGTTATAGACGCCGCGGACGAGTGGCGAGGTGATCGTGTCTTGGGTCGCGCCGTAGCTCCTCAGCCAGTCGCTCCAGTCCTGGTCGTCGATCGATGAGAAGCCGTTGTCGAGGAGGGGGTCTTTCAGGAGGCCGCGAAGGACGCTGATCCCGAAGTTAAGTACGAGTAAGAGCCGACGGGCGTCGTCGGGGCCTAGCAAGGGGGCGATAATGAGCGGAAGACATTGCTCAAAGGCGTCGAGGTTGTCGATCACGAAGTTCAGATCGGCGGGGCCTAGGCTCTTGGGG
>JAYUFP010000216.1:0-2202 GCA_043738665.1 Isosphaeraceae bacterium | reverse complement strand
CGGTCGGGAGCAGGAAGAGCAGGATGTGCTTCATCCCCCCCGGCTCGACGAACACCCGATAGATCGAGGCGGCGAGGATCGCGTCTTTCGAGTAGAACCCGCTAAAGAACGGCACTCCCGAGATCGCCAGGGTTCCGATCAACATCGTATAAGCCGTGATCGGCATCTTCTTGCGGAGGCCGCCCAGCACGGGCATCTCGTAGGTGTGAACGCTGTGGTAAACGCTCCCCGCTCCCAGGAACAGGAGGGCCTTGAAGAAGGCGTGCGTGATCAGGTGAAACAGCCCCGCCGCCCAACCGCCGACCCCCAGCGCGAGCATCATGAACCCGAGCTGGCTCACCGTCGAATACGCCAGTACCTTCTTGTAGTCGGTCTGGACGACGGCGATCGTCGCGGCGATAAAGAGGGTGATCCCACCCGTGTAAGCGATGTAAAGCAAGACATCCGCGGTGAATAGCGGATAGAACCGCCCCACGAGATAGACCCCCGCCGCGACCATCGTCGCCGCGTGGATCAAGGCCGAGACCGGCGTCGGCCCCGCCATCGCGTCGGGAAGCCAGACGTGGAGCGGGAACTGGGCACTCTTGCCGACGCAGCCCGCGAAAACGCCGAGCCCCGCCAGGGTCAGCGCCCATGTGGAGATCTGTCGCGGCTTGCCGGTCGCCTCATCGACGATCGGCTTGCCGGTCTCCCGATCGCGTAACTGGTTGATCTCACCCGCGTCGGTATTGAAGGAGTAGAGGTGCCCGTCCGCGCCGCGGATCGTCGTGTTGATCTCGTTGATGTTGAACGTGCCCAGGCTGGTCCAGATCAGGCCCAGGCCCATCAGCATCCCGACGTCGCCCACGCGGTTGACGATGAACGCCTTGTTCGCCGCGTCGACGTTCTTCTTCTCGTCGTGCCAGAAGCCGATCAGCAGATACGAGCAGACGCCCACGAGTTCCCAGAACAGGAAGATCTGGAAGACGTTCGACGACGCGACCAATCCCAGCATCGAGAAGCAGAAAAGCGAGAGGTACGCGAAGAACCGCGGGTAGCGCGGGTCGTCGCGCATGTACCCCATCGAATAAATGTGAATCAATGTGGCGATGAACGTCACCATCAAGAACATGATGACGGTGAGGTTGTCGACATGGACGCCCAGCGGGATCGTCAGCGGGGGCAGCGACTTGCCGGAGAGGTCGGTGCCTCCGCCGAGGGCCACCCAGTCGAAGCTTCCCTTGAAGGCGACCGGTCCGTGATGGGCGGTGGCGTGTCCGCCTTCAGCGCCATGCGCGGCCGGGGCGGCGTGAGCATCGGCCTCCCCGTGTCCGCGTTCTTTTTCGTCGGCGGCTGAGCCCACGACTTCTTGCGAGACCGCGTGGCGCGAGAAGACGCCGCTTGCCTCGACGAAGAAGTAATCAACGAAACCGACGAGACTCAGCACGAAACAAAGCCCGATCGCACCCGTGGCGATGGAGGCGTTAAGTCGGCCGAGGTAGCGAATGAACAGGAATTCAACGATGAAGGCGATCAGCGGAATGAACACCGCGGCGACGTAGAGACCCACCTGCCAGCTCATTGAGTCCGTCCCCTCGATTCGGTGAGTCGCTCTACAACAACGGAGGCGATCCGGCCGACGAACCCGGAACGGCCCGGCCTTGGTTCGCCGGTTTCTCCGGGGATCGCGCCCGATTCGAAATTTCAGGTCGCTTCGGAAGAGCGTGGAATATGTCACACGGTCCGGGGCATTGCAAGACCCTGCCGGGCCGAGGTCTTGACGACCGCGATATGCTAAACGCGAATGAGCCTGGGGAAAACCTTGGCTCCGCATGGCTCCTTTGAACTTCCAGGGCATTCAAGCACCCGCGGGCTCGCGGGGAGAGGATCACACGCTCATGCCGACCGTGACAGTGGACGGAGAAAAGTCGTTCGAAGTGGAGACGGGGAAGAAACTCGTCCTGGGCATCGAGGATGCCGGGATCGACATCATGCACAAGTGCGGCGGCAACGCGCGCTGCACCACTTGCCGGGTCGCGATCGTCTCGGGAGACCCCGGGCCGGCCGCCGACCTGGAGCGAGTCCGGCTCGCCCGCGACCCCAGCTTCGGCCCCGAGGTCCGGCTCTCCTGCCAGATCCGCGTCGAATCCGACCTGACCGTGAACGTCCTCTGCCGCGCGAGTGTCGCGGGGACAACAGCTTTTCTGTTGCGCGTTTTGCAAT
>JAYUFP010000215.1:0-2216 GCA_043738665.1 Isosphaeraceae bacterium | reverse complement strand
GATGGAACGGCACGGTGAGGCGCGTCTCCCGTTCGACTCGGACCGCGATGTTCTCGTGCTCTTTGGCCAGGTACGCCCCGGCGGTCGTGACAAACAGTGTGTTGTGATAGGCGCTCATGGGAGGTCCTCCTGAAGTTCGGTGCAACGAGTGAGGTCGACCCCGTCGCCGTGCCTACGAGCCGACGTGACGTCGGGCAGGCAGAGTTCTAGCAGCGAGCAGGAATCGCATCCTTTGTGGCGCGTGGCCAGCGGGGTGAGTCTGGCGTCGAAGAGTTCGTGCGCGCGGATCGCGGCGGCAACGACCCGTGCCCGAAGCACCGGCGTGAACTCGACTTCCTTGCGGCGTCGCGTTTTCCCGTAGAAGAGCGCACCGCGAGGGACTTCCAGACCGGTGGCTTCTTCCAGACAGATCGCCTGGGCACAAAGCTGGACTTCGTCGGCTCCTCCGGTCTTGGGGCGGCCGAGCTTGTATTCGACGGGGAAGGGCCTCCAGATTTCCAGACCGTCGGACCTGGTTTCGCGTTGGAACTCGACGACATCGGCCCGGCCCGACAATCGAAGCCGTTCCGAGCGAATCGGCAGCGCGCGAACCGTTTTCACGTCGCGAGAGCGAGACTGGCCGGGAAGGTCGGCGCGTTCGTGGAGCACCTTGCCGGAGGTCGTCAGAGCATTCTCCGCCCAGAGTTGCTCGACGTGGATCAAAGCGAACTGGCGCTCGCAAAAGATCAAGTGTTGCAAGCCGGAGAGGGGTAAGAAATCGTCGACTTCCATACGAGCCTCGTACTTGAAAGAACGAGCGGGGGACCGTTGCGAATGTGTACACCCGCCTCGATCGCCCGCTCGCGGTTGGTTGGAGGGATTAGAGTTTGTTGATGAACGTGACGCCGTCGATCGGAGTTTCGTCGACGGTCACCACGTAGTCGCCGAAGACTCGGGCGGGCCTCTTTTTGTCGGTTCGCCCGCACTTGACGCGATCGAAGAGGAGGTGGGCGGGTTGATTGCCGAGCGCTGAGGCGTGCTCGAAGACAATGAGTTTTCGGGCCGACATCACCCCCCTCGACGCCGATCGGTCGTGGTCGAACATGAGGGTGAGCGCCTTCCAGAAGAGTTCAAGGTCGGCCCGGGTGAAGCCGGTGTCGCGGGCGAGGAACGGCGAGACGAACCCCTTGACGAGATAAACGGCGTAGGGAATCGTCGATTTCCGGCCGAACTGGCCGCTGCTGGCTTCCTCGGAGGCGTCACCCTCGGCGGCGGCGGCCGCGCCGCGCTGGGTGTCCGTGGCGTTGGTGAGGGCGACTCGCGTGATGGCGTGCTCAAGCGTGAGAATCGGGTCGATCGACCGCGCGAACGAGAGTTGAATCGGGCCGCGAACCTGCCCGCAGTTCCAGAGCTTCTGTCCGCCTTGGGGCTTCTTCTTATCGGCCTTTTCACCCTTGGCGGGTTTGGGGTCGTCGTCCTCGTCGCCCGCCTTGCCGGTGCTCATGACCGCGCCGAAGGCCCGCACATCGTAAAACGTCTTGCACATCCAGGCGCGTGCGTCTTTCACGGTCGCCGATTTATTGTCGGGCTCATGCTTCGTTGCCGTGTAAGCCCTCTTCTGCTGGAGGGCGAGGATGCCGCGTTCCTTGACGTAGATTTCGTGCCCCTCCGAAGGCTTGGGGCCGTCGGCACCTTCCTCGACCTGCGAGAGCTGGACGAAATTGCGAATCTTCCTCTTGAGGCAGACATCCGTGACCAATCCTTGGCCGGTCTCGGGGTCGATCCGGGGCGCGTTGCCCGCGTCGGGATCGCCGTTGGGGTTGCCATCGGAGACGTCGAAAAGCAAGACGAACTCATAGCGCTTGTCGATCACAGGGCTCAATGTTCCGGTAGACATGGCGAGATATTCCTTGATCTTGAAGTCGTTGAAAAGCGTTGTGAAGTCATGATCACTCAGCGGCCGTGGCGGAGACGGCGGGGGTTTCGCCTTCGGACTTCTTGGTGTAAAGCGCCGACTTCTGGTGGTAGTAGCCGAGCGCGAACAGGCCCTGCTCTTCGAGACGAAACGTGGTCGGAAACGCCGTGTCGGGCTCCAGAAGGTCGAGGATCTCTTGAATCCGCTTGGAATAGTTCGCCGAGAAACCCCCTTTGAGCTTGGTGAGATGATGCACAGACTTGCGAATCAGCGAGGCGAAGACGGCGGCCGGAGTGGCCGAGGCCGCGCCGTAGAAACGGTC
>JAYUFP010000214.1:0-6953 GCA_043738665.1 Isosphaeraceae bacterium | reverse complement strand
TGTTGAGCTGACCGCCATCGGTCGGGTGACGGGTCGTAGGTCCGACTGTGCCGGACACATTGTTATCGCCGATTTTATTGTTGGCTCACAACGGACGCGGCCGCGGAACAAGGCTCTCCAATGATGGAGAAGAGCCAAAAGATTGCGGCTCATGTCACTTCATTGGTGGGGGGAGAGAATGGTCTCTCGCAGGGTGGGCATCGCCCACCATCCTAAGGCCATGCCACTAAATAAGTTCGGTGGTGGGCAATGCCCACCCTGCGAGATGGCGAGCCGAGGCGACCACCAATGAGGAGACATGAGCCAAAGGATCGCAAGCGGCGTCATCTTAAGCACCGGATCTCGCCAGTAGACGCACTTTGATACCAAGTCCTCGCGAGAGTGCGATCATTTCTGAAAGCAGATCACCGTAGGCGACCGCCACATGATTACTCATGTAGTGAGCCATGATGGTGTCGCGGGAGCAGCCGAGGTCGGCGGCCATGAAGGGCCATTGGCGGGTCGTTCCGCGCCACCAGGATTCGCGAACCGATTCGGGTAGTTCGACCGACTCTCCTCGGCCGACATCCATCACCAGCCCGCCCGTCTTGTCGATCCAAGTACGTGCCCAGGTGATCGGGCCGGGGAGGCTCACGCCTGCGAACGTGCCCCCCGCGACAGGGAAGTAACCCGAGGGTTGCCTGTAGCTATGCACACCTTTCAAACTCGTGACGTCGTGGTTGAGCGCAAAGGCCCCGCAGCTTCCCGAATTGAGCAAGACCCATAGGAATCGGCCGTCATGCTCCGCTCCCCAGCGGACGTCGTGGAACATTACCGCGCCCGGTAACCCCTTGGCTTCGAGGATTCTTTTCATCAACTCCATCGGTACGAGGTTGCCTTGATCGGCCTCGGTACTCGTGATCACGACATGACCGTCTCCTTCGGGTCGCGCGTGCGAATTAAGGAGACCTTCGGCGAAGTCGCTTGGAGGAAGCAATTTCAAGAGGCCGAGTTGATACTGCCATCCCAAGCAGTCGGCCTTGAATTCAGAGAGGAGGTCAAGCACGGTCAGGTAGCAACGAAGCTGGGCGCGGCTGGATTCGGGAGTGAAATCTTCGGCGTCGGGTTCGTTCCAATGGAAGATGACACCTTTTTCTTTCACGAATTTGAACGCGTCGTCGACTCGGGCCTCGGAAACGGCTTGAGAGCGCTCGATCAGCCAGGCCTGGTCGATTTTGTGCTCACTAAATCCGATCGGATAGAGCAAACGAGGGCCGAGATAGCCGTTGATCATCCCCATGGAAGTGTCGCCGAGCATCAGGGCAAGGATGCGCTTGGCCTTGATCTGCGCGTGGACCTTGTCGGCGATCACGACGGCTTCGCCGGAGGTCGAGGCGTCGGGGTGAAGCTCGCTGGTGTCGTAGTCGATCTTGCCGGTCGAGCACCATTCGTCGAGCCGTTCCATGAATGTCGCGTCGAGCGTCCAGTCGGCGGCGTCGGTCCAGGCGCGCGAAGCATGTCTGCCCACCGATTCGAGCGACGCGCCGGTGTTCAGCAAAGCAACCAGGCCCGGCCAGGTTCCCGAGAAATTCGAGGCCAGGAGCAAGGGGTTGTCTTTACCGACTACGCCATCCACGGTATGAGGCGCATACGTCCAGTGGACGAACACACCGACCATCGGGTCATCGATCGGTCCCAGCTTGGTGATGGCTTCGTCGGGGCGTGTTAAGTACCCCTCAATCAGATAGGGCGTCCGCCCGAGCTTCCTCAAGGCGACGAGGAGCTGCTCGGTGGTTGCTCGAGAATGCGGCAAGGCCCACTCATTGGGTTTCGCGCGGTAATCGCCGGGCCAAAACACGGCCACCTTCTTCGACATGATTGCGCCTCGGATCATCGATCAGATCGGAACACCTACGCCCACAGTAAACCCGAGACGTCGTGAGGTTGCCAGGTGGTGGAGGGGAGTTCCGGGTCGAGTCGCAGGCGTGTTGTCCCTCAGAAGGATCCCGGCCTAGTGGTCCGTCAAACTTCGATTGACGGGTAGAACGGGCTGCTGTCTCTTGGGGTCATGGCCGGTGCACGAACTTCAAGTGACGGAGCACTGCCCGAACCGGCCCGCCCCGGCGCAGCCGCCCGCGTCGACTACGAGTACGAGCGCAAGGGGGTTTGCTGCCAACAGGTGATGTGCGAGCCGTTGCGGGGCTGGCGTCATGTCACAGTGACCGAACGACGGACCCGAAAAGACTACGCCCGCCGCATCCGCGACTTGGTGGATCGGCATTACCCTCGCGCGACGAAGGTTCGGTTGGTGCAAGACAACCTCAACACCCACGACGGAGCAAGCCTCTACGAGACATTCCGGCCGGAAGAGGCGCGCCGGATCTTGGACAAGATCGAGTTCCACTCCACCCCCAAGCACGGCAGTTGGCTGAACATGGCAGAGCCGGAGATCAGTATCATGGGCCGCCAATGCCTGGATCGCCAGCTCGACAGTCAGAGCCTGATGACATCGGTAGTAGCAGCCCGGGAAGACGACCGGAACAAGCGGAAGGTGCGCATCCACTGGACCTTCACCCTGGCCGCCGCACGGCAGAAACTCCGCAAACTCTACCCGTCAATCGAAGTTTGACGGCCCGCTAGGCGTCGCGCATCGTTCCCCCGCGCAAGGCCCCTCTCTCCATCGTCGTCGAAAAATCTTTTCGAATTCCGGTGGCGGACGTCCCCGTTCGACGCAACTCCCAGCCTACGTGGGGAGTCGGCAAGACCGAAGCCCGGTCCTTCGCCGTCATCTTGTGTGGACACTGCGACAGAGGGGAACCCGATGAACTTCGCGACATTGTTGGGGCTGAAGCGGAACCAGGGCGAGACGCCGCAGCGGCGTCACAAGGCAAACCGTAGGCGAGACTTGCGGCTCAGACTCGGGCTGGAGAGACTTGAGGTCCGGACCGTTCCGACCTTCCTCGCCCCGGTGACCTTCGCGGTGGGGTCCACTCCCGTCGCCTCGGTGGTCGGCGACTTCAACGGCGACGGTCGCGTCGATGTCGTCGTCACCGGTGGGGCCACCGGGACCGTGAAGACCCTGCTGAGCAACGGCGACGGCACGTTCCAGGCCCCGATCAGCTCCCCGGCGGGCCTTAGCCCGCAGGCGATCGTCACCGCCGACTTCAACGGCGACGGCAAGCTCGACGTGGCCGCGTCCCAGAGCCCTTCCGGGATCGACATCCTCTACGGCAACGGCGACGGCACCTTCCAGCCCCCGATCGTGGTTCCGACAGGTGCCTACCTCAACCACCTGGCTGTAGGCGACGTCAACGGCGATGGCCTCCCCGACATCGTCGGCTCCTCCACGGGTTACGGCGGCACGATCTTCGTCTACAAGAACATGGGCGGCGGCGTCTACACCCCCGGCGGCAGCTACTCCGGCGGCCTCGGCGCGTTCGACGTCGAACTTGCCGACTTCAATCACGACGGCAAGCTCGACATCATCGAGGCCAACACCCTGACGATGGACGTCCGCATCTACCAGGGCAACGGCGACGGCACCTTCGGGCTCGGGCGGAGCCTCTCGACCAACACCTCGGCCACCCGGCTCGCCATCGGCGACTTCAACCGCGACGGCAACCTCGACTTCGTCGCCGTCGGCAGCACGATGTCCGTCATGCTCGGCAACTCCGACGGCACCTTCAGAGTCCCGGCACTCTACCCCGGCCTGGTCGGCCAGACCGACGTGCAGGTCGCGGACTTCAACGGCGACGGTATCCCCGACCTCGTCGAATCCAACGGCCTGGTCGAACTCGGCCGCGGCGACGGCTCGTTCTACGCCGTGAACGCCAACCCGGGCGCGACCGGCTCGACCGTCGCCGTCGGCGACTTCAACGGCGACGGTGCTCCCGATGCCGCCTTCACGGCGACAGCCACTTCCAGTCTGACCGTCTTGACCAACGCGGCCAACGACTCCGCGATGCTCGGCGGAGCGGTCGGGCTCGTCGTCACCTCGCAGGACGTCGTGAACGCCGGCGTTCCCTTCACTGTGACCGTCTCGGCGGTCGACGCCAACGGCAACGTCGTCCCGAACTTCACCGGGACCGTCGGGCTGACGAACAGCAGCACCCTCAACGCCGCGCAGGCGATCTCCTACACGTTCACAGCGGCCGACGCGGGCGTCCACACCCTGGGCGCGACCATGACCAAGTCCGGCCTCCAGCCGCTCACCGTGACGTCGCCGCTACTCCCCTCGGGCGTCAAGACCATCACCGTGATGGGGGCCGCCGCGACCCACTTCTCGGTCACCGGACCCGCGACCGCGGCCGCGGGAGTTCCCGCCTCGGTCACGGTCACGGCTTTGGACGCCTTCGGCAACCTCTCGAACGGTTACGTCGGGAGCATCCGGTTCACGAGCATTGACGCCCGGGCCTCGCTCCCGGCGAACTACACCTTCAGCCTCGCCGACGCCGGCACGCACGCCTTCCCCGTGACGTTCGTGACGGCAGGCTCGCAGACGGTGACCGCGATCGATGCGACCGTCGCGACGATGCTCGGCGCGACGACGGCGATCACGGTCACGCCGGCCTCCGCCGTCTCGCTCCGCCTCGCTGGCGGCGGCGGCCCGATCGGCTCGCCGACCCTCGTGACCGCGACGGCCCTCGACACTTACGGCAACGTCGACGTGAACTACACTGGGACGCTCCACCTCACAACCACAGACGCCAACTCGACCGTCTCCGCCGACGTCGCCACGGTCAACGGCGTGGGGACGTTCACGGTCAACTCGTTGACCCTCGGGGCGCAGACCCTCAACGTCGTCGACGTCGCCCGATCGGCAATGGCCGCGAACCTCGCCGTCGTGAACACCCCCGGCCTCGGCGCGAAGTTCGTGGTGACGTCCCTCTCCGCGTCGGTCGCCGGGACGAGCCAGTCGTTCAAGGTCACCGTGTACGACAACTACGGCAACATTTCGACCGGCTACCGTGGGGTGGTACAGATCAGCGGCTCGGACGCCCGGATGAACGGAGCCGGCTACTACTCCTTCACGGCGGCCGACTCGGGAGCCCACACCTTTACCGTCGCGTTTACGACCGCCGGAACCCAGTCGTTGACCTTGACGGACTACTACACTCCGGCGATCAACTTCAGTCAGACCGGCATCGCCGTGACCGCGTCCTCGGCGACCTCGCTCGCCTTCACGCCGATCCAGGGAGTGGTGGCAGGCACCGCGCAGTCGGTGACGGTCACGCTCCGCGACGCCTACGGCAACATCGCGACCGGTTATCGCGGCACGGTCCTCATTACGAGCAGCGACACCCTGGCGACCCTCCCCGCGGCGTACACGTTCACCGCGGCGGACGCCGGCTCCCACACGTTCTCGATCACGTATAAGTCCTCCGGCGGTCAGACCCTCGTGGTTCAGGACACGGTCAACACACTCTACCTGACCAGCAGCGTGAGGGACGTTTTGATCACCGCCTCGACGATGACCGGGTTCGCTTTCCGGGCACCTTCGAACGCCACCGCCGGCCTGGCCTTCAGCGTCAACGTCTCCGCCGTGGACGTCTACGGCAACGCGATCATCGGTTATAGGGGCAAGATCCACTTCACCGGCGCGTCGGGCGGCGGCAACCTCCTCCCGGCTGACTTCACGTTCACCGCGGCCGATTCCGGCTCGCACAACTTCAGCATCACATTCACCTCGACCGGCACCCTCACCCTCGGCGTGGCGGACGTCGCCAACGGGGCGTTCAATGGTCAGACCCAGGTCGTCGTGAAGGCCGGCGGAGGCGGCGGAAAGCACTGAGAAACTCGCCGACGAACTCGAAATCCCCTACGGCCGACGTCCCCCTGGACGTCGGCCGCATCGCATTGCCTGAAAACGGTGTCAGATACCGTTTTTTTCGGATTCGGTGATCTCCCGCGTTTTCAGCGCGCGACCATGCCCATGGCTCATGGCCAACCGAGGAAACCGCGAGTCCCCGTTTGCGGTGGTGACGACGTGGGCGCTTGGCCCCGCCGGGACGGGATCGCTGTAGTTGTGTTTGGTGATCAGGGTCACGGATTTACCGTCTTTACCGGCGACGAACGGATCGCCGCAATAGTCCTTGAGCCCGAGACTGTGAGCTGATAGTGGAAGTGGATGTTCAGATGGCACGCGGGAATCAGCGTCACCATGTGGTTGATCGGGTCATAGATCGCCGACCTCAGCGCGATCGAGTGCTTCGAGAACTTGCCGTTCCGGAAGGCGATCAGCAATTGATAATGGGCGACGTTCGTGGCGGTCGCAGGGTCCAGGGGCGCTGAGAACTTGAGGACGAATTGGGTGGTCTGGTGATGAATCCCCAGCCGCTTCACCGATTCGATCGTCGAGGGCATCGGCGTACAGACCGGAGTGCCGCCCCCGCCCCCGCCTCCCGGCGTCGCGGGTTTGACCTCGCCGAAATCGTTCTCCGCCGCGACGTCTCCCGGGCCGATCGCGATTCCCGGGATCAGGTTCGACTTGTCGCTGTCGGCGATCGGGGCGAGGTTCCCCTTCGAGTCGAACCAATTGAGGTAACCGGTGGGGTTGGTCGGAAGCGACCTCGCGTAGGTTCCCGGTCGAAGCCCGGGGAAATCGTAGGCCCCGGCGGCATCCGTCACCGTCAACTGGTTGACGCGATTCCCCAGGTCGTCGGTCCCCTGCAACAAGACCTGGATGTTGGGAATTCCCGGGTCAGCGGGGTCGCGGAGCCTGCTTCGATTCACGTCCCTGATAGACAAACCCTTTGATCTCGGCGGGGATGATCTCGCCGAAGTCGTTGTTCGAGAGGTCGACGCCGTTCAGCGTCACGGGAATCGCGTCGGGGCTCCCCGGAGTTCCCGGCGGAAGCACCGCGCCGTTGATCGATTGGGGATTGTATCAATCGGACCCTTTCGAGGCTCAGACGAGTGGACACTTTTTCGACCCCGAAGGGGTCACATAGGACAGCCCGGGGCAACGCCCCGGG
>JAYUFP010000213.1:0-2218 GCA_043738665.1 Isosphaeraceae bacterium | reverse complement strand
CCGTCCTTCTCCCTCCGGGAGAAGGTGGCCGTAGGCCGGATGAGGGTCCCCTTGTGGCCTGATCGCAAGGCGAGAAGCCCCTCATCCGCCGCTCCGCGGCACCTTCTCCCGGGGGGAGAAGGGATCATGGGAAAAAAAGGTGTCAGGAACCGGGTTCCTGACACCTTTTTTCGGCTTCCACCGAGACTGGAGCGCGCGGTGCCGGAATCCGTTGGCGCACCCGGGGGCTCGTTGGATGGTGGAAATTGTTTGACTTTCCTTTAAATTTCCGCCAGGCTAGGTTCGTAGTCTGGCTTACTCCCGCCGTGCGAACGAGTCCCGGGAATGAACACGATCAAGACCGCGGGTGCTCCCGTGTTTCTGTACGGGGTCAACTATGAGACCTACGCACAGATCCGGGATGAACCGCACAACGAAAAGCTTCGCCTGACCTATTATGACGGGACGCTCGAAATCATGGCTCCGGCGGATTACCGGCACGAGTGGGGCAGCTACCGCCTGTCGATGATTGTTAACGCCTATGCCTTCGTTTTCGAGATTGAAACCGAAGGGGCGCTCTCCACGACGTTCCGAAACGGCGTCCCGGGTCAACCCGAGGGAGCCGGCAAGGAACCCGACCTGAGCTTTTATTTCGCCGATCACGCCGAACACGTTCGGAACAAGGAAACACTTGACCTCAAGATTGACCCCGCTCCCGACCTCTGGATCGAAGTCGACAACAAGGGAAGTTCGAACGGCAGCCTCCCGCTTTACGTCGAACCCGGTGTTCCCGAAGTTTGGCGCGACTGGACTCGCCGTCGAAAACTCTGGTTCGGGTCGCTCCGGAACGGGAGTTTTGTTGAGATCCAACGAAGCCTCTGCCTGCCGAAAGTCACGCCAAACATCGTTCTCGAAATGATCGACGAAGCCCGGAAACGCGGCCAAACCGCCTGGGATATCTGGATGCGCAACTGGATGGACACCTCCCTCCGGAACGCGAACGATTGAGCCCCGCCCCTCGAGCCTTGCCGAACTGGAGACCGACCCGATGCACCCTCGTCGAATCACGGCCCTCGTCGCCCTTATCCTGGTAGCGGCTTCTCTCCAGGCCGTTGCCGCGAGCCCTGCCGAGGAGAAAGCCACGCTGATCGAGTCGCCAAAATCGGTCGTGGTCGAGCCTTCGAACACAGTCCTTGTCGGCCGTCGGGCGACGGGGCAATTGATTGTCAGCGCGACCTACGCCGACGGTAACGTACGCGACCTCACCCGGGCCATTGAGTGGGTCAGCCTCGACCCGGAAATCGCCGTCGTCTCGTCGAAAGGCCAGGTCGTCCCCAAAAAGAACGGGACTGCCAAGATCGTGGCACGCGGAGGAAGCATCGAGGCCCACTCGACCGTCAAGGTGGAGGGGATGGAGACCCCTGCGTACGTCAGCTTTCGCAACGACGTGATTCCCGCGTTCAGCCAGGCGAGTTGCAACATGGGAGCTTGCCACGGCACGCCGACGGGAAAGGGCGGCTTCAAGCTGAGCCTTCGCGGTTATCTCCCCGACCTCGACTACACCGCCCTGAGCCGCGAGGCCGGCGGGCGTCGGATCAACCCGCTTGCCGCCGATACGAGCATGATCCTTCGCAAGCCGCTCGGCGAGATCCCGCACGAGGGCGGCCTGAGGCTTTCGCGCAACTCGAAATCGTTTGAGTTTATTCACGACTGGATCTCCGAAGGTGCTAAGGACGACCCCGCCGCCCCCGCCGCGGTGAAGCTGGAAATCCTTCCCGGACCGCGAGTTTTGAACGCCCCGGCGAAGACCCAGCAGACGGTTGCCGTGGTTCATTACGCCGACGGCAAGGTCCGCGACGTCACGCCGCTCTGCTATTACAACTCGTCAAACCCGGAAATCGCCGAGGTGGACGCCGACGGCCACGTTACGTTCAAGGCGCGAGGTGAGGTGGCCGTCATCGCCCACTACCACAACCTGGTCGCCAACGTCCGGCTCACCCACCTGGTCGAGGTTCCCGGATTCAAGGTGGCCGAAGTCCCCCGGGACAACGTGATCGACAAGACGGTTTACTCCAAGTTGAACCGGATGCGGATTGCCCCTTCGGAAATTTGCTCCGATCAGGAGTTCATCCGACGGACGTTTCTGGACTCGATCGGGGTCGTTCCGAGTCCCGCCGAGGTCGAAGCGTTCCTTAGTGACAATTCAGCCGAGAAGCGCCGGAAGTTGGTTGATCGGCTT
>JAYUFP010000212.1:0-6961 GCA_043738665.1 Isosphaeraceae bacterium | reverse complement strand
CTGGCCGAATCGGTAGACCCGCCCGAGATCGATCACATGCCGGAAATCGGCGAGGGCCTCGTCGTCGCGCCCGAGCATCATCAGCGCGACCCCTCGGTTCGAGAAGGCCGACGTGTAAAACTGCGGGCTCCAATAGCCCAGGGCGGTCAGCGGCAGATTCACGTCAGGGATCACTTCGCGGTTGGCTTGCCGCGGGTCGATATCGAGGAACGGCGAGTACTTCGTCGCCGCGGTGAAGTCGGGGATCGCGCGTTCAGGGTCGTTCAAGCGGAGGTAAATGCACCCGCGCTTATTCAACGATTCGATGTCCCGCGGCTTGTTTTTCAGGACCGCGTCAAAAAGCGGGAGGGCTTCGCGATAACGGCCTTCAGCATGGAGCCGAAGCGCGTCGGCGCGGGCCTGATGGGTGTCCGCCGCGCGTGCCGTCGAAAATCCCAAGAGCATCCAGGCGAGCAAAGCCGTCACCGATTTCGCGAGACGCATGGTCGATTTCCAGGGGCAGGGGAGGCCCGCGGCTCGCGGATCCGAATCCCCCCTATCCAGCAAAGGTCGTCGATCCCTTGCCACGAGATCAGCCGAACCAAGCCGACGCCATGAGAGCCTTGCGAGTTGAGCGACGGCGAGCGACTACGCCGAGGAATCCGGTTTCTCTGAGTTTAAGGAGGAAATGGCCGCTCACGGATCACGGATCAATGGTTCGGCGAGGCGAGCACCACTCGTTCCCATGGTCCTCCGTGGAAATGACGCGTGGGACGCTCCGAGGCTGCGTTTGTCGTCCATAGACGACGCAGACCGTCGAGGACGGCATTCCCACGGAGGACCATGCGAACGAGTGGCGCTCGCGGTCCTCGTCCGCCATCCGCCATCCGCCATCCAACCCGGAACGTTCTGGTATACGGCCCGACATCCCGTCATAGTTGAAAAAACAATCGCCCGTCCTCAAGGTTCGAGCGGAGGCGGAGAACCCCATGAACGCGAACGCCGTCGCCAACTTGAAATTCACCATCAACGGTGAAACGCGGACCGTGACGACCGACCCCGACCGGCCTTTGCTCGACGTCTTGAGGGAAGACCTCGGGCTCACCGGGACGAAATACGGCTGCGGCGAAACGCAGTGCGGCGCATGCTCGGTGCTCCTGGACGGGCGGCGTGCGTTTTCGTGCCGTACTCCGGTCTCGAAGGCCGAAGGGAAACACGTCCGCACCATCGAAGGCCTCGCCAAAGGCGATAGACTCCACCCCGTTCAGCAAGCCTTTCTCGACGAAGGGGCCTTTCAGTGCGGCTTCTGCACGGGGGGGATGATCATGACCGCCGTAGCCCTGCTTGAGGCCAACCCCAAGCCCACCGACGCCGAGATCGTCGAAGGCATGAATCGAAACGTCTGCCGGTGTTGCAGTTATCCCAAGATTTTGGAAGCCGTCAAAACCGCCTCGGGCCGGGGAGGGAAGTGACGCCATGCGAACCCAAAACGAACCCGCGATCCCGCTCCAAATCGCCCCGGGCGTCGATGCCGATTATGACGAGTCGGTCGATCCGGTTGACTTCCATTTCACGAACCTCGACCCGACCCGCCGCGACTTCCTCCAGGTTCTGGGTGCGGGACTCTTGCTCGCCGTAGCCGCCGAATCGGCTTCCGCCCAGGTACCCAAGGGAAGGCGTGGTGGAAGTGGCGGCGGAGGCCGCGGCGCGACGACCCTCGCGGCACGTCTGCACATCGGCAAGGACGGCACCCTCACCGTGATGACCGGCAAGGTCGAATGCGGCCAGGGGGCGCGCGCCGAGCTGACGCAGGCCGTTGCAGAAGAGCTGGGCGTCAAGCCCGGTCAGGTCACGCTGATCATGGCCGACACGGGTCTCGTCCCCGACGACGGCGGGACGTTCGGCAGCCGTTCCACTCCTTCCACGGTTCCTGCGATCCGGCAAGGCTGCGCCGCGGCCCGCGAACTGCTCGTGGCGACCGCCGCGAAACGCTGGAGCGTCGACCCGAAAACGGTCACGGTCATTGATGGAAAGGCCGTCGATGGCGATTCGAAACATTCCCTCTCCTACGCCGAACTCGCCTCCGACGAAGACGCTGGAAAAGTTTTCAAGACGGCGGGGCCGGGGAACGTCGGCGTGACCCCCGTCGCGTCGTGGAAGGTCATGGGGACGCCGGTCCCTCGCCCAAATGGCCGGGATCTTGTCACGGGCTCGCATGCATACCCTTCCGACATCATACGACCGGGGATGCTCCACGGCAAAGTTCTGCGGCGACCGTCTTATGGCGCGAAGCTCGTCTCGATCGACCTCGGCCCGGCCAAGACCTTGAACGGCGTGACGGCCGTTCAGGACAACGATTTCGTCGGCGTCACGGCCCCCTCGACGTTCCTCGCTGAACAGGCCCTCTCCGCGATCGCCGACACGGCGCGCTGGGAGACTTCGCCCCACCCTTCGAGCGAGAAACTTTACGACCACCTCCGCGAGCGCGCACGGGGAGGTGTTCCGAAAAATCCGTTCGCCGACGAGGTCGCAAAGGCGGCGAAATCGCTGAACAAGACGTACCACGTTTCCTACGTTCAGCACGCCCCGATGGAGCCGCGGGCGGCGGTCGCCGAATGGGAGAACGGCAAGGTCACAGTCTGGACCGCCACACAGAATCCGTTTGCCGTCCGAAGCGAGGTGGCAGGCGCGTTCGGCCTCCCCGCCGAGAGCGCGCGCGTCATCATTCCCGATTTCGGCGGCGGGTTCGGCGGCAAACACTCGGGCGAGTGTGCCGTCGAGGCCGCAAGACTGGCGAAGGCCGCGGGGAAGCCGGTTCGCCTGGTCTGGACCCGCGCCGAGGAGTTCACCTGGGCGCAGTTCCGCCCCGCCGGAGTGATCGACGCCGAGGCGAGTCTCGATCAAGAGGGGACGCTGACCTCGTGGCACTTCGTGAACATCAACTCCGGCGGCAATGAGATCCAATCGCCCTACCGGATCGGCAAAAGCCGGGGCGTTTTCGTGCCTTCGGAACCGCCGTTGCGTCACGGTTCGTACCGGGCGCTGGCGACAACCGCGAACACGTTCGGCCGAGAGTGCTTCATGGACGAGCTCGCGACGCTGGCCGGCCGCGACCCCCTGGAATTCCGACTCGCACACCTCGACGCCGGGCGGTTGCGAGACGTCCTCGAAGAGGCCGCGCGCAGGTTCGACTGGGCAACGCGTTCGAAGGAAAAGAAGGCGAACGTCGGCGTCGGGCTGGCGTGCGGGCTGGACAAAGGCTCGTTCGTCGCCGCGTGCGTCGAGGTCACTTTGGACCGCGAACAGGGGACGTTCGCGGTCAAGCGCGTCTGCCAGGCGTACGAATGCGGCAAGATCATCAACCCCGCCAACCTGATGAACCAGGTGAAAGGGGCGATCGTCATGGGACTCGGCCCCGCGCTCCGCGAGGCGATGCAATTCGAGGGGGGCAAAATCCTCAACGCCGCATTCAGCCGCTACCGAGTGCCGCGATTCGCCGACATCCCCGAGCTGGACATCCACCTGATGGACCGCCCCGACTTACCCTCGGTGGGCGCCGGGGAGACCCCGATCATCGCCATCGCCCCGGCCATCGCGAACGCCCTATTCGCGGCGACCGGGGTGAGAGCCCACTCCATGCCGATCACGATGGCGGGAACGAAATCGTAATATTCCGTCACTGGCTCGCGGCTACCTTCAAAGGGACGATCGCGTTCCGTCATCAAAATCGAGGGTTAATTTGATCCAATGATGTATTTGGAGAAGCTCGCGGTACTCGACGCGGCGATCCGCGAAAACGATCCAGGCGTTTACGAGACACTCCGCATGCCCGCAAAGTCACGACTTCGGGACTCTCACCCCCTGCACGAATGGTTTGCATGGAAGGATGGGCAGAAGAGAAATGAGGATGCTCTTTTATTTCAGTTGTACCGATTCATGCCATATCAAGAATCACAACAGGAATTAAGAACAGCGCGATTGGACCTGCTCAAAAATCCAATTCAAGCAATCTTATTGATCGTTTTCGCGGGTCGAACCTTGTACTGCCGACCGTTGCTCGTTACCGCTTTCGGTACGGGCTATTTCTACGACCCGATCCGTCGAACGGTGTTCTACTGGGGAGAAGAATGTGGACGACGAAGCTTTGCATCCATCGAGAGCTTTGTCGAATTCTTAATAGACGCGGTCACCGGCCCGGCGCAGGACTCAACGGATGATCTGGCACGAATGAGTGAACTCTCCTGGAAATACACGCTCTGATCGACATTCATTAGAACCAATCCACATTTTCAAATCCGAGACTATTTTCGTAGTTCCGCAGGGTGGGCACCGCCCACCATGTCGATCCCACTGCCAGTGTTGGGTTTACGAATGGTGGGCAGTGTCAACCCAACGGGTCGGAGTCAAAGAACTTCGACCTCATAATGAGAGTGGGTAATATGAGCAAGACGGGTTCGGCGAAGCGTTGCATCGACGGTGCTCCGAGAGTGCATCAGGCCCCTGGTGGTGAGAGCCATCGGGGCCTTTCCTCAAGGCCGTCGGACACCGGAGTCATGCCTCCGAAAATCCACCCAAATTCCGGCATCGAGGAGAAGCCGGAAAACCCTTGAAATCCAGGGGGTTCAAGGCCTTCGGACGCGATTCTTACCCACTCGGCTGGGAGACGAGCCCGAAAGGATTTGCGTAAGCCGGATGCGGGAAATCCGCACGTCCGGTTTGAAGGGGGCGGAGGAGGTAGCATCCCTACCCCTCCGCGACTCGACCGGATGAGTTCTCTCCGGTTAGATCAGACGGCCTCGACCGTCTCGTGGTGTTCGACCTGCGGAACCTCGTCGTCGTAGCGTTCGACCGGAGTCCGGGAATGCCCGAACGCGAGGTAGAGCGCGGGCATGAGGAACAGGTTCAAAACGGTGGACGTCACGAGCCCGCCGAGGATCACCACGGCCATCGGATGCTCGATCTCGTGCCCGGGCTTGTTGCCTGCGTACGCCAGGGGGACCAGGGCAAGCCCGGTGGCCAGCGCCGTCATCAGGATCGGCGCGAGGCGTTCTTCGGACCCTCGGATTACAAGGCTCAGGCCGAACGGCTCGCCCTCTTCCTGTTCGAGATGCCGGTAATGGCTCACCAGCATGATCCCGTTTCTCGCCGCGATCCCCAGCACGGTCACGAACCCGACGAGCGAGCCCAGCGATAAAACTCCGCCGCCGAGGACCGCGCCGAAGACGCCGCCGATCAGCGCGAACGGCAACGTGATGAAAACGAGCGCCGTGAGCCTGGCCGAACGGAAGTCGGACTGGATCACGAGGAGGACTCCCAGCAGCGAGAGCGCCGCGAGTGCCATCAGGCGGCGTCGGGATTCCTCGCGGGCGGCGTATTCTCCGAGGAATTCGGGATGGTATCCGCGGTCGAACGAGAGGGTCTTCACCTTCGCTTCGATGTCACGGGCAACGCTGCCCAGGTCGCGTCCCGCGACGTTGCAGGTCACGTCGATCCTGCGCGAGGCCCCTTCGCGCTGGATGATGTTGGGGGCGGGGACGATGGAAATGTCGGCGACGTCTCCCAGCGGGACGTGCGTGCCGAGCGCCGTCTCGATGGGCAAGGCGTTGAGCGCGGTCGGGTCGTTGCGGACTTTCTCGACGCCCCAGATAAAGACGTCGAAGATCTTCTGCTCTTTATACAACTCGCCGACCTTCGCCCCTTTTACAAGCGTGGTGGCGGCGCGTCTCACGTCGCCGGGCGTGAGGCCGAGTTTTGATGCGGCGTCGGGCTTGAGCTTGACGTCGATCTGCGGGACGACGACCTGTTGCTCGACCTTGAGGTCGGTCACGCCGGAGATGTCCTTGATGGCCTTGGAGATCTCGTTGGCCTTGGCGCGGAGGACGTCGATGTCGGGGCCGAAGGTGCGGACGACCACCGTCGCGCCGGCACCGGTGAGGACTTCCTTAATGCGTTCTTTCAAGTACGTGAGCACGTCGCGATAGAGGCCCGGGTAGCTGTCGATCAGCTTCTGGATCTTGGCCATGGTCGCGGCGTGATCTTTATCGGGGTCGACGCTGATCCACAACTCGGTGAAGTTCGGCCCGACGACCTCGTCGGCCACCTCGGCGCGGCCGATGTGCGAGCCGAAGTTGCGGACGCCGTCGATCTTCTTGAGGTCGCGGCTCGCCTGTTCGGTGATCCGCCGCATCGCTTCCAGCGACGTGCCGGGCTTCTCGACCCAGTGCATCAAAAAGTCGTTCTCCTGAAAGTTCGGCAGGAACTCTTCACCGAGGTGGACGACGTAATAGCCGCTCGCCGCGAACGACGCCAGGAGGACGAGCACCGCCGCGACCGGCCTCGCCGCGAACCAGGGCAGGACCGACCCGTACGCCGCCTTCAGAACCCGCACCAGCGGCGATTCCCTGCGGCGCTCGGTCGCACCCGTGAGCAGCATCAACGACAGCGCGGGAGTGACCGTGAGGGCGACGACCAAGCTCGCGACGATCGCCAGCACGTACGCCAACGCGAGCGGCTTGAAGAATGACCCGGCGAGCCCCTCCAGAAAGAACACCGGCAAGAACACGAGGATCACGATCAGGCTCGCGTAAACCACCGCGCTCCGCACTTCGATCGACGCGTTCAGCACCACCCGGTACGACGAAAGCGGGGAGCCCGCCGCGCGGTTCAATCGCAAGCGCCTGACGATGTTCTCGACGTCGATGATCGCGTCATCGACGACTTCCCCCATTGCGATCACCAGGCCGGCGAGGACCATCGTGTTGATCGTCAAACCCATGGAGATGATCACGAGGGTCGCCGCGATCAGCGAGAGCGGGATCGCCAGCAGGCTGATCAAGGCGGTCCGCCAGTCGAAGAGGAACGAGACGAGGATGATCACGACGAGGATGCAGCCGATCCACATGGCCTCGGAGAGGTTGTCGAGCGAGCGTTCGATGAACGTCGCCGGACGGAAGATGGTGGGATCGACGTTGACGCCTTTCAA
>JAYUFP010000211.1:0-6965 GCA_043738665.1 Isosphaeraceae bacterium | reverse complement strand
CATCGGGTTGGCGACCGGCAGCGTATCGATGAGTTTCTTGTAGACGGCCTTCGCTTCGTCTTCGGGGAGGGCGCTGAGGAACGTCTTGACGGCGGACCAGTCGCCGGCGGTCACCTTGCGGCGGAACGCCTTGAGCTCCAGATCGAAGGGGTCGGGCTTGGGCTTGGCCGCCTGTCCATTCGCGTTGGGAGGGGCTTGCCGCGGAACGTTCGGATTGCCAGGGGTTTCCGGGTCGGCATCGCCCTCATCCTGATCGTCGTCGGAGGCATCTTCAGGGGTCGCCCAGACCTTGAGGATCGCGGAGGGGCGGCGGTCGAACGTGAGCTGCTGGATTTTCTGGAGCCGTGCCGCCTTCTTCTGCTCGGGCGTTTCACCGGGTTGATCCGGCGGCGGGGCGAAGACGTTTTCCGGAAGCTCGGTCGTCGCACCCGGCGTTGTCGCTTTGGCCGCCGGCGGTTTCACGACTTTGACGGCGGTCGTCACGGTCTGGCCCTGTGATCCCCCCACGAGAACCACAGAGGTCAACGTCGCGATCGCCAGTAGGGCGCAATTCCGGAGAAGAAGTGGCATGGCCATGGTGTGCGTCGAGGAGTTAAGGATGCGAATGGCGAACGCCGCGAATTTGTATGCGGGGTCTCGGGCCGAAGACGATCCGCCGAAGCGGCCGGGTGGCACTGGTCGTACTCGACCAGTGGCGTGAGACGCGGTTCAAAACGCACTGGTCGGGTACGACCAGTGGCACCCGAACGGGGGAAAACGAAGGGTCCAAGTGTCGTCCGAAACCTCACGACCCCGAACCGTCCGGAGGCGGTCCCGAGCTTGCCCCTCGGGCGTCTTTAGCCTGGTTCTTCGACTGCGAGGGCTTCCGTCCAGGTTTCTTGCATTGGCCGCTCTTGCAGCCCTGGCACGGCTTGGGGATCGCCTTGCCTTGCAGTTCGCCGGGGTCCATGCGGGCGAGCCTGATCGCGCTCTCGACGTCTTCGCGACGTTCCTTCGACGTCGCGTCTTCACCGTTCGCGTCGGCCTCTTCGGCGAGCATCTTATAGAGCTGCCGAGAGCTTTCGATCTCCGGCCCCCACTCCTCGCGACCGAGGCCTTCGAGCTTCATCAGCCAGGTCATGTAATACTGAGAACCCGCCAGCGCGGATCGCGCATCGGCGAGAAGTTTCTTGTCGGACGAGTCGTCCTTCTGAAGTTCATCGACGATCGCCTTGAGGTCGGCGTCGGCTTCGGGAAGTTTCCGGTCAAGCATCAACGCCTTGGCACGTTCCAGGCGGATGCGACGGGCCTCGGCGAGGTGGCCGACGGGGAGCTTGCCGAGGGCCTGGTCGTAGGCATCGACGGCCTTGTCGTAGCGGCCGTTCTTGACGAGTTCGTCGGCCGTGTCCAGCAGGGCCGTCGCGTCGTCAAGGAGCAGGCGGTCCTGGCCGGGACCGTAGTGGTAAGCGCCGGCGATGACCGGCACGAGCAGCCAGCCGAAAATGGCGAGTTTCCGCATGGGACGAGAACCTCTTCCGGGGAAACGATCAAGGTTCGCCGGTCTGACGTCAAACGTAAAGAGAGCTGAATTTAAATTCTAGCCGACGTTAGCCTACGACGAAAGTCCGAATCCTCTCGGTCAATGTCTCGCCTCGACGGCCATGAGCCCGACGCGTAACTTCGACGCCTTCTCCCGCCCCGAGCGTTCCGGAACGCCCGGCTGCCAGCGCGTCCCGAACCGATGCGACAGCAAGGGCAGAAACGCCATCGCCAGCGACCCTAACCCGCAGGCGATCAACGCGTATTCGCGGCGCGTCAGGCGCTCGAAAACACTCTTCCGAGGCCTGAAGGTCAGGCGCTGAAGGAGGTCGGTCGGCAGGTGCTTTTCATTGGCGTCGTGGTAGGTGCCGTTGAGCCGCACGGCCATCTGGCGGAGCGTGCCGACGTCCTGTCGCGACTGGCGGCCATCAATGAACGACCCGGCGCGGGGGTCTCCCACCCCGACGATCAGGACGTCCGAGACCGACGCCGGCATCTTGGGCATCCCCGAGGAAGGCACCGTGTCGCCGTCGCTCACCATCACAACCAGGGTGCTCTTCGGGTTCCACGGCTGGGCGATCTTCGCTCCCTCGGTCAGTCCGGAAAACAGGTCGGTCTTTCCGGCGAGGAACGCGTACTGCATCGGTAGGTCGGTGAGAATGTTATGGACGACCTCCATGTCTTTCGTGTCGACCACGACCGGCTTCGAGCCGTTGTAGCAGGCGACGACGCTGATCAGGTAAGAGTCGATCGGAACCCTCGAAAAGAACGAGTTGAGGACCTCCGAAGCCCGTACTTTCCGGCTCTGATCGCGCTTGGGTCCGGCGTCCTTCAGGAGCATGCTGGGTGAGACGTCGAGAATGAGAAGGAGATGGCGGCGGTCCTTGTCAGGGAGCGTTTCGGCCACGTGTGCCTTGGGAGGAATCAACATCAGAGACACGAACCCCCATGCCAGGGCCGACGCCCCCGCGATCCTGACGAGCGGCGCGAATCGTGCCCAGTACGAGGGCTTCCCCCCCGGCCCGAACGCGAGCCGGGCGAGCCTTCCGGTGCGCCTGGCGTGCAGCAGTTCGGCCACCACCACGACCAGGGCGACGACCAACGCAACGATCTCGGCAGCCGGCGAAGGGCTGAGGTTCACCACGGCGTGTACCTCAAGCCAAGCAGGGTCAGGCTTGAAGCCCCCAGAAGTGACAGTCCGGCGACGCAAAACGGCGCGAAGAAGTCGAGCGTTTCGGTCGCGGTCTTTTCCATCCGCGTCTCGCGCATCGCGTCGATCCGGGCGAACACCGTCTTGAGCCCCTCGGGGTCGCCGGGGTTGAAGATTTCGCCGCCCGTCTTGCCGGTGATCGTGGCGATCGCGCCAGGCACTTCCGTGTCGGAGATGTGAACGGCGTAGACGATGATGTTGTTCTGTTTGAGCGTCCGCGCCACCTCTTCGTCGCCGCCGTCGGCGAGGTCGAAGCTCATCCCGTCGGTCACCAAAATGATCATGCGGTCTCCCTCTTCGCGGTCGAGGAGCACGTCCTTGCACGCAAGCAGGGCCTTACCGATCATCGTGCCGCCGAACCAATAGGGAACCTTGTCGGGCTTCATGAACGGCGGCGCGCAGCGGAACGCGGAGATGTCGTTGGTGAGGGGAACCCAGTGGAGGACGTTGCTGCCGAAAAACGTCAGGCCGAAGGCATCGCCCTTGTCACGAAAATCGAGGAATTCGTTGATCGCCTTCATCGACGTGTCGTATCGGTTCCCCTCGCCGAACGGGGTGAGCATGCTCGATGAGATATCCACGCAAAATTCAATGTTCGTAAGCCGCCGCTTCGTCTTCGGTTCTCCCGTGTGCTGGGGTCCGGCGAGGATTAACACCACGACCGCGAGCAAGAGCGAAGGGAGCGTATCGGCAAGGTCGATCGGGATCTTCCACCGCAATCCAGAGGTCTGTCGACCGTGGTCGAACGGGAGTGCAACCCGCCTTCCCGAGCGATTCCAGACCCACCAGAACAGCCACGCGGGCACAACGAGCAGGAACAACGCATAAGGGTGCGCGAAACTCATGAAAACCGCCCCGACGCCGCGGGCGTCCTCTCGACAGCCGGGCCGAACGCGGGGTCGTCGGCCGGGATGGCGTTGTAAGGGCGGAGCAGGGCGGGGATGTCGACTGCCCCCGCGCCCCCCGGCTTGTGGAGCCATTCTTCGAGCTTGACGAGCAGCGGCCCGGCCTCGGGATGCTCGCGAAGCGTCAGGAACGAACGCGTCAGATCGTCGTGCTCGATCTCGAGCTTGCGACGCCAGTAGCCGATCAAGAGCCGTTCGAGCTCGGCGTGTTGGCCGGGCCTAAGTGTACCCGCGACGGCGCCTTCGACGAGCGGCTTGAGCCGGTCGGCCAGTGTGACCGGCCGGGTCGGGTCGATCTTCGTGGCGACTGGCTTGCGGCGCGTCAGGTAGAGCAAGATCACCAGCCCTGCCGACCACAGCATTGCCCCGACCACCATCAAGAGGCGGTAGCCACCCGGGTTCGCCGCGACGTTCGCCTTCACGGCATGGGGTTCGATCTGCCCGGGAGGCAAAACCGAGTTCACCGTGACCTTGATCGGTTCGACCCCCTCGGCGGGCTTTCCGTCCTTGCGGCGGAGGTACTTCACCAGGTCGTATTCGCCCGGTTCAAGGCCGTAATAGCTGAGGTTGTATCGAAACGACGATCCGTGCGCGAACACTTCCGTGATTCGAACGACGATCGGAGTTTTTAAATCGTCGATCGGCGCGACTTCGAGTTCCGGACCGGGCAAGACCAACTGGTCGATCGTGGCGGGCATTCCGACGGTGGTGGAACGGCTTGGTTCCGGCTCGACGGCGAATCCGGGGGAAGTGAAGAGGAGTGCAAACGCAACGGCTCGCAGAAGATGACTTCGCGGAATGCGAGCGGCCCGGCCCGGGCTATCGGAAAACCTGCATCGACGTGTGCGTATCTCGATACCGTCGCAAGACTTTCCCCCCCTTGCCAAGGGGGGGTTAGGGGGGGTCGTCCCGGAACAACCCGTCGGCATGGCCTCCCCGACCGAAATCTCGCCCTGTTTCGCGAGCTGAGACGAGTCTCCACTGTTCGCGGTGCCGAACGCCCTCACCCCCCCCGGC
The DNA here is from genome assembly GCA_043738665.1 of Isosphaeraceae bacterium. Taxonomy (GTDB): domain Bacteria; phylum Planctomycetota; class Planctomycetia; order Isosphaerales; family Isosphaeraceae; genus JAYUFP01. Next base: position 2,315 of record JAYUFP010000211.1, on the reverse strand, counting down.
CCCCCCTTCGCAAGGGGGGGGAAGGCTCGCTCGCTACCGCCTTGATCCAAACAAAGGGGGATTCCAGTCGCACCCGAAGCCTTCCGTCTCATCGCGCCCCCCGTCCCAGAAGGTTCCGCGACTTGAAGAACTGGCGGACGTTCGCCACGAACGGCCGGTCGGATTCGATCAACAGATGGTCGATTCCCGATCGCTTCAATTCCGAGGCCACATACGGTTGGTCGAGCCACCCGCCGCGCCCGCGGACCACGAACCCGCGCCCGGTCTCGGCCTCTCTCGCGCGAACAAACCCGACGCCCCGTAGACGCTCCTCCGCCGGATCGCGGAGCTGAACCACGGCGCAGTCATGCCGCTGGCCGAGTCGCTTCAACGACGGCAACGCGTCGGGGTCGTGAAGGTCGCTCAAAACGATCAGCAGCACGCGCTGGGCGAGGCTGGGGCTCAACTCGGCGATCCGCGAGGCCAGCGAGGTCGGCTCATCGAACCGATACGTCCGCAGCTTGTGGAGCCACTGCAAGACCTGGTCCTTGGAAAGGCTGGGGCGGACGTGCAGGTTCCTGCCGCCGACCCCGAGAACCCCCACGGGGCTGATCCGGTCGAGCGCCGCGAGGGCGAGCCCCCCGGCCAGGAAGACGGCCGTCTCGTACTTGCTCCGTTGATGCGAGGAGATCGCCATCGAGGCCGACGTGTCGATGAGCAAATACACCGGCATCCGTTTCGGGGCTTCATATTCCTTGACGTAAAACTTCCGCGTCCGAGCCGTCACGCGCCAATCGATCGACTTGATCGGGTCGCCGGCCTGATAAGGGCGCGACTGGACGTACTCCAGCCCTGAACCCAGAAACGGCGACCGATCGGTGCCGTAGCTGAGGCTGTCGGCGAGCTGCTTCACGGCCAGTTGGAACTGGCGCGCGTCGAGCACTTCGTGGCTGGCGATCCGTCCTTCCAAGACGAAGCCTCCCGATGGATCAAGCCTTCGCGGCGGGGGTTACGAAGCCGTTTCGCGACGGAACCCCGAACGGCCCGAGGATCTCGCGGAGCACGCCCGCGCCCGTCAGGCCGTCGGCAAGCGATTCGTAAGTGAGGCGTATTCGGTGCAGGATCACGTCCTCGGCCAGGGCAAACAGGTCTTCGGGGATCACGTATCCGCGCCCGTGGATCAACGCCCGGGCACGCGAGGCTTTGATCAGGGCGATGCCCGCGCGGGGACTTGCGCCTAACTCCAATGCGGGGTGCGAACGCGTGCGGGTCACCACCTCGACAACGTGGTCCGTGAAGGTCTCGCTGACGTAAACCTCCTGAACGGCCTCCATCGCTCGGACCAGGTCCTCGACGCTGCCGACGTGCGAATCGCCTAGCACGTCGAATTCGGTCCGGGCGACGGCCCCCTTGTCTTCACGCCTCACGCCGAGGGCCGCGTTGCGCTTGAGGACTTCTTTCTCTTCGGCGGGCGTCGGATAGATCAACCGATGGCAGAGCATGAAGCGGTCGAGCTGGGCTTCGGGAAGCTCGAAAGTCCCCGACTGTTCGATCGGGTTCTGCGTGGCGATCACCAGGAACGGCGCGGGGAGCTTGTACGTCTCGTTGCCGATGGTGACCTTATGCTCCTGCATCGCTTCCAGAAGTGCCGACTGAACCTTGGGGGCGGCGCGGTTGATCTCGTCGGCGAGGAGCAGGTTCGTGAAGACGGGGCCTTTGTGCGTGCGAAAATCGTTGGTCCGCTGGTCGAGGATTTCCGAGCCGAGGATGTCGGAAGGGAGCAGGTCGACGGTGAACTGGATGCGGCTGAACGCCAGGTCGATCGTCTTGCCGACGGTCGCGACGAGCAGGGTTTTCGCCAGGCCCGGCACGCCTTGAAGCAGGAGGTGTCCGCCGGTGAAGAGCGCGATCAACAGACGCTCGACCACGACCTCCTGGCCGACGACGACGGTGCCGACCCGTTCGCGAACCGCGCGGATGAATTCGGTGGTGCCGGCGGGCGGTGCGCCCTGCTGATCGCTCATGCGTGGCTCTCCGCGGGACGCGGGGGTTCAGTTCGAGAGGGAGGCTGGGCCGCCGTGGGAGAGTCGCCGGGGGCTCCGACGCCCGTCATCACGATCATAAAGCCGGACCGGATTCACACGCCAACAAAATCCGAAGAAATTCGGGTATCCGGAGGTTCGATACCTTTGGAGTGCGATGGCTTGCCACCGCTTTTGAGACTCAAACGTCGATTGTCACATCACACGTTGACTCAGAGTCTGTCCGGAAAGGAATTGGCTAGGAAATGGCTGATGACGGATGGCTGATGACGGATCGGAAAGAGCGAATGCGGC
>JAYUFP010000210.1:0-6974 GCA_043738665.1 Isosphaeraceae bacterium | reverse complement strand
GAAACCAGAACCCTGGTTGGAGATTCGAGTCAACTCAATAAGATCCCCTGATCAACCCCCGACTCCGGTTCCGAAAAACCCCTCCCTCTGAGCCGCAGAGCCGGGGAGAGGGCGATCGGCTTTCGATTCGTCCCACGGTTTTCGTTGTCCGAAGTCGATCTCCGTGATGACCTTTGCGCCGGCCGAGCCCCGGCATTCTGGCGCCGAACCGATGCGGATTCAACCCGTGGTCCCGGCGATGTGATGAAACTACGGTCGCTCTCGGAGCCTTGTGACGGCAGCACCCCGGCCAGTCCGATCAAGGCAACCCGCGCCCGCGTTTGGCCGACGAGATGACCCAGACGATGAGCAACGACTCAGGAGGACGCGTCATCACGGCGGCCACGGCGGTTTGAACGGGCTCAGGGGCAGTCGTCTGAGGTTCCCGCGTGTTGTTCCGGTCGCGAACCGAGGGATGCGGTCCACTCCGGAGTTGTTCGGGGGTCGACTTCTCTCGGGGGACCACGACGAGCTCGGTCTCGTGACCGGGGAGTCTGTGGCCGGGATCCTGTAATGGGTCGAGGTCGGGGGTGCCGGGGCGGCTCTCCTTGCCGACAATCCTTTCCGCCGGTTTGACTCCACCCTTCGACGCACTCAGTTCTTCTTCCCGGAGGGTTCGCAGCGGCTTCAATTCGGCGACGGCAGTGCCCCGGATCAAAGAGATCTCGCCGATGTCCGCGAGTTTGGCGACGAGGTCGGGACGGGGTGTCGATTCCTCGACTCCGCCCGGGAAGGCGTTGCCGAGCTTCTTCTGGAACTCGTTCCGCTCGGCTTCGTTCATGACGACCGCGAACACGACGGCTTTGCCGGGGCGCTCCGGGTCGATCATGATGCCTTGACGGACGACGATCCGGCTGAAGGTGCTCCGGGTACTGTGCCTGGCGGTCGTTTTAAGGATCTCTCCGACCTGCTTTTCGGCGAGTCCGCCGATCACGTCGGTCACGACGAGGACGCGGTCGAGTCTCGAGTTTTCAAAAAGCTTGCGGGCCTTGTCGTCGTCCCCTCCGACTAGAGTCGGCGGGGCGATCGCGGGGATCGGTTCCGGAAGAGGCTCGACAACCGGCTCGGCCGAAGGCGCCGGGTCGGGAGAGGTCGAGGTCGAGACGACCTGTAAGACCGGCGCGGCGACAGGTCGTTGCGGTCCCGCGAGGATATCGTGATGACCTTGCCGGCCGCGATCGAGGCTTCTGACGCCCACCAGGGCGCACACGACGAGGGCCGCGGCGGCGGCGGTCAGCGTGGCGACTCCGGCGAAACGCGTGGTCGAAATCGTCGCGAACCAGGGGCCGATGGGGAACACGCCGCCGCGTTCGATCCTCTCCAGAATCGCCATCGACGCGTCAAACGGAGCCGGAGGTCGCGAGAGCCCGGCGACGAGGTCGCGAACCGCCGTCAAATCCCGGAGGTGCTCCGAAAGACGCGCGTCCGCGGCGACTGCCGACTCGACCCGGCTTTGCTGCTCGGCATCGAGCTCGCCGTCGAGGAGGGCGGTCAGAAAGGTGTCGTTGTCAGCGTTCATGGCAGCTCGGAGGGGTAAGGTCTGGGAGACATCAGGGACTCTTGCCTCGCGTCGTCTCTCATCGTCGTGTCACATGGTAAAAGCCACATTCTCAGGCTTCCGGCGCGGCGACAGCCTGCCGGGCAGGGCTTCGGCTGTCTTCGATCAGGGAGTGCAACGACTCCCGGAGTTCGCAACGGGCGCGGTGGAGGCGGCTGCGGACGGTCCCCACCGGGATGTTCAGAATCGCCGCGATTTCCTCGTAACGGAGCCCGTCGTATTCCTTCATGATCACGACCGCGCGGTGGTCGGCGGCGAGGGCGTTGAGTGCGTCCTGGATGAGTCTATCGCGCTCGGCCCTCTCCAACGGCAACGAAGGGTCACATTCGCGGTGTTCGGGAACCGGCTCGCCTGACTCGCCTTCGAACCCGTTTCCGTTGCCGTCGCCGATCCGGAGGACCGGTTTTCGCCTCCGCCTTCCGCTCAAGGCGAGGTTGACGGCGATCCGGTAGATCCAGGTGTAAAAGGAACTTTCGCCGTGGAACCGGTCGAGCTTCCGGAAGGCGCGGAAGAAGGTGTCCTGCAAAAGGTCTTGGGCGTCCTCCGCGCAGCCGGTTAGCCGCAAGACGGTCGGGTAGAGCCGATCCTGGTAACGTTGGACCAGCACGCCGTAAGCCGAGGTCTTGCCTGCGCGACACGCGTCGATCAGGTCTTGGTCGTCGTTGCAGCCGGTCATTACCACCCTTAGACGCGGGTTCCGCCGCGACGGTTCCTCGATTTCCGAATCTCCGGGGGATCGGTTTCGTAACGGTCCGCACGGAAACGTGTTTGGTTTCATTGTACGGCTCGGTTGTCGGGAAGAGAAATCCCGGCGCGGGGGGTGGGAATCTTGACCCGGTTCGTTTCCTCGAAAGAATCCCTAGAGTCTCGCGGCCGCCTTGATTTGACCCCGGAAGATTCGCGCGGAATGCTTCCAATCGGAAAGGCTGTCGTCCGTGCCGCAATCGAGCGGCGGGCTCGGCTTCTCGTAATGGGTCCGGGAGTAGACACGGGCCTTTCTAAGGACTTGCACCTATGACGAATCCTCACACGCCACGAGTCTTCCGGGCGGGCCTCCGCCTTGGTCTCGCGCTGATACTAAGCGGTCAGGCCGCCTCGACGGTTTGGGCCCAGGTTCCGACGTTCCCCGGTTCGACGCCGATCGAGCCGATCGGTTCGATCAACGTCCCGGGCCTGCCGCAAAACGCCGCGGATTATTCCGTGGTCTCCGAGGTCCATTTCAAATACGCCACGCAGATCCCCGCGGCGGGCGACCGCAGCCTTGCCTTGTCCAGACTCGCCGGCACGGCGACGTTCAGCAACCAGCTCGACATGGCGGAGAAGTCGGTGATCGCCGCGGCCAACGCCGCCCTCTTGATCCCCCAAGGTCTCGTCCGCGACCAGCGCCTGATCTCAACCGTCTCGGCCCTGCTCGACCTCGCCGAGGTCCGAATCCGCGACGGCGTCGACAACTCCAGCACCACCGAAGTCGCAGCGCGCGGCGGCAAGAAAATCGACCGATTCGACCTGATCCGAAAAGGCCAGGTGGACTGGAAGCTCGCCGGCGACCTCGCCCTCAAGATCCAGAACCCGACCTACCGCAACGAATTGATGTTTAAAGTCGCGGACGGCATGGCGGCTGGAAGCCAGGCCATCGTCAACGACTTCCCCAAAGCCGAAGGCGGCGGGGGACAGAAGTCGGCGAGGGGTTTTGACCTCTCCTATTCGGGCCTGCCCGACCAGATCCTCCAGCACGCCGCGGCATACGCGACGCTGATTGACCGCCACGTCTGGCACGACCGGGCGATGGTCTCCGTGGCGACCGCGGCATCGGAATCCCGCCAATTCGACCGCGCGATCGCGATCGCCCGGATGATCCCCCAACCCGAAGTTCGTACCGACGCACTCCTCAAGATCGCCGAGAGCCAGGCCAGGAAGAACGACGCCGCCGGCGCGACCGCGACCTACCGGGAGGCGGCCCTTTCCGTCGCCTCGATCCCGCTTGCGGACCCCAGAGCGGTGCTGGCCGGGGTCTTGATCGACAACCTTCTGAGCGTGGGACGATTCGACGACGCCCGAGCCTCGGTGGTGCTGTATCCTGACGACGCTCGCCGGATGGTCGCCCTGGGGGCCATCGCCGAGAGCATGGGCAAGCGTGGCTCCGCCCAGGCGGCCCTCGCCTGGATCAACAAGGAAATTCCCGAGGAAAAACGCTCGCCCCTCTATCGACGCGTCAGCAACGGCGTGGTCGCGGCGATCGTGAACAACCGGACGAACCGAGAACTCGATAAGTAACGGCGGAAGAGAATGAAATGACCGATGGCCGATGACCGATATGAGAGTAAACCTCAAGGGCATCGGTCATTGAGGCCTGGCCATTGGCGATCGTGCTCTGGCCATCGATCATCTGCCATCGGTCATTTCAATCCACCGACCACGTTACCGCGACCCGAAGAACCCCGCATACCGTTCCTTCGTCGCGCGGATTCCCGCGTGAACCGCGTGGTGATCGAAGCCCAGGACGAACATCCGGCAGCCCCAATTCCTCATCCGTTCAGCGTATTCTCCCCCCCTCGGGACGATCCCCCACGGCTTTCCCGCGGCGGCGCAGGCCTTGGCGATCGATTCGATCGCGTTCAGACACTTGGGATTCTCGAAGTCGCCGGGCACTCCCATCACCTGGCTGATGTCGGCCGGGCCGACGAAGAGTAAGTCGATGTCCGGGACCGCGGCGATTTCAGCGACCGACGCGATCGCGCTCGCCGTCTCGATCTGGATGCCGACGAACGTCTCGGCGTTGGCGGTCTTGACGTAGTCGGCGAGCGGCGTCAAGCCGAACCGGCCGTCGCGGTTGCCGCCGTTCATTCCGCGCTCGCCTCGGGGCCAGAATTTGGCCCATCGCACGGCTTGTTCGGCGTCGGCGGGAGTGCGGACCATACTGACCATCACGCCGCCCGCCCCGGCTTCGAGGACGCGCATCACCGAGGCGTAGTCGGTCGCCGGCATCCGGACGAAATGATCCATCCCGTAGACGCGCGCGGCCAGGGTGGCGATCTCGACGTCCTTCATGCCGAGCCCTGCGTGCTCGGCGTCGATCCAGAGCGCGTCGAATTCTCCGTGCTCTCCCACGATCTCGATGAGTTTAGGACTCAGGAGCTGGCCGACTCCGAACATCCGCACGACTTTCCCCTCGGCCAGTAACGTCTTGATCCTGGGCATGACTCGCTCCCGACCGGCACTCTGGATTGACGGACGCCGGCGACATCGCGTTGAACGTAACCCACCGATCGGTGATAACAAAGAGGGTCGTCCGGGGCTAGACCGTGACGACCCGCTCCACTCCGATCAAATTCCGCGGTCCTGATGGTCCGCCCGGGAGTCGTCCGGTTCCATGCCGACTCAGCAACCTCGCTTCCGACTCAGAGAGCTTTCGGTCCGCCTCGCCCTCATCGTTTTCATTGTCAGAGAGATCTGGATCCTGACGATCGTGAGCCGAATTCCCATGCGGCACCCGATTGCCTGGTTCCTCATGCACCCGCGCGCGACCCCTGCGTCGGTGCGTTACGCGTTCCTCACGGCGATCGTCGCGGCATTGATCGGCGAGTTCCTTTCGCTGCTCGTGCTGCGTCCCCTGGTCCGTTTCTGGCTGTCGCCGAGGGTCGACACCTCGGCCGGACTCTTCCGGCTTGCCGCGAGTGAGTGGATGCTGGAGGAAACGCCTGCCAGGCGGCTCCTCGGCCCGTGGTCGTGGTCGTGGGAGCCGGGCACGATCGTCCGCACCAATCAACGCGTCTGGTTCATCCCGGCCGCGTGGGACGCCGAGCCCTGGGCTTACCGCCCCGACGAGTTGATCACGCGTCCCGAACGGTCTCCGACGAGCGCCTTCGGGTTGATCGGCGGATTCCCCGACCGGATCGTGGCCACGACGAAACACGGCGATACGACGTCGTTCGCCGTCAGCGATCCCGAGGCTGTGCTCCCCTGGTTTCGACCGGGATACGTCGCGCGGGTCGCCGAGCCTACCCCCGACGCTGCTTGAAGATTCCCCGCCCAAGAACTCGCTCCACGAGGTCTCCGATGCCCGCCCCTTTTACCGTTGTCGTTGCCGATTTCCTCGAAGAGGCCGGCGTCGAGGTTCCGATCCTTCAAGACGTGGCGAAAGTCGTTTTCGCGAGGGCGACCGATGAGGAGTCATTGCTTCCCCATTTACCCCAGGCCGACGCCGTGTTGCTTTTCCACGACATCGCCCGGATCGGCGAGGCGAGTTTCAAGGCCGCGCCGAAATGCCGTGGTGTCGTGAGAGCGGGAGTCGGCTTCAATAACGTCGACCTCGACGCCGCCGACCGCCACGGGGTGATCGTCTGCAACGTCCCCGACTACGGCACGGAGGAAGTCGCCGACCATGCCATCATGTTCCTGCTGGCGATGACCCGAAGGCTGATCCCCTGCCACGACGCGATCGTGAAGGGCTCGTGGCATTACGAGGCGGCTTTGGGGACGCCTCGCTTACGCGGAAAGACCTTCGGAGTGATCGGCTGCGGGCGAATCGGCACCGCCACGGCGCTGCGGGCGAAAGCGTTCGGTCTCGACGTGATTTTCTACGACCCGTTGCTCCCCCAGGGCTTCGACAAGGCTCTGGGGATTCGCCGGGCGCAGAAGCTCGACGATCTGCTCACCCAGAGCGACTTCGTGAGCCTCCACTGCTACCTCAACCCGACGACCCGTCACATGATCAACGCCGAAACGATCGCCAAAATGAAGCCGGGCGCGTATTTGATTAATACGGCGCGAGGGCCTGTGATTGAAGAGGAAGCCTTGTTGGTCGCGCTGAATTCCGGACAGCTTGCGGGGGCGGCGCTCGATGTCGTCGAGAAGGAACCGCTGAACGACGACCGTTTGAGCTTTCACCCCAAGATCCTCTTCACCCCGCACTCGGCCTTTTACAGCGTCGAAGGTTTTGTCGAGTTAAGGAGCAAGGCCGCTACGGAGATCCGGCGGATCTTGCTGGGTCAGACACCCTGGAATTGCGTGAACCGGCCAGTCGCACGAAGTTTCTGAGTCATTTGTAGGGTGGGCACCGCCCACCATCTTCTGTGAGGTGACCTCCGATGCCGAACTACCGCCGCGCCTACGTGACGGGTGGTACGTTCTTTCTGACGGTCGTGACTTGCCCCCTTCGCAAAGGGGGGGAAAAAAGGGCGCAACGCAACCGGGATGAATCCCAAGCCTGGTCAAGGCCGACTTTTCACCAGCCCAGCCTCGCACTCCCGAATGACCCGGGTCACCGTGAGACGCTCCAGTGGGGACTCTCACCATCGGCCGCGTCCTTCTGACCCGGACCCGACGAGTTCGGCGTCCGGCTCGAACTCGTCGGCATTGTCTTCGGGGTCGCTCAGTC
>JAYUFP010000209.1:0-6975 GCA_043738665.1 Isosphaeraceae bacterium | reverse complement strand
AAGTGGCTCTTGCCGACGCCGTGATTGCACTCACCAGCAATATCGCCATGAAGCAGAAGCGTCGGATCGAATTCGACGAGAAGTGGTTCGACTACCAGTCGCCGGAAGTCCCCGAGAAAGCCGACCGGTCGATCGCGCGTCGAAGTTGAGTCGAAAACCGTTTTGAAAAGCACGTTTCAGGGGCCGGGCGCGTGGCAGCCCGGCCCTTTTTAGCGCGCGGACGGTCGAATCGTCGCGAGATCAAGGCGGTGTTTTGTCATTGATTTTTGAGGAACATCCCTTTGGGAATGAACTTCCCGATGGCTCCGGCAGGCTGCGGAATTTGTTTCGGCCTTGCCAAATTCTGAGAATTACTAAGAATGAAGACGAGTTCCAGGGAGGGAATCCGCCGAGAGTTCACGACCTCGCCCTTGTGAATTGCAAGCGGTCTCGCAACGATCCTGGCTTCGGCTCCCGAAGTGCGGGAGTCGGTCCGGAAAACCCGGGAAGGAGCGTCCACGGTTGGCTGTCGTCGCGACTGCCGGGCCGCCTTCAACGGCCCCGCCAATCCAGAATCCGATCCATCAACTGGGCGAGCGCACGTTCGACATCATCGCCGAGGTCGGCGACGCCGCGTCGTTCGCCATGCTCGCAATCGGATGGATGTTTCGCAGACGCCAGCGCTGGTCCGTCCTGGTGCCGAACATGTACGCCATCGGGGTGTCGAGCGTTCCCGTCGTCGCGATCACCGGCACGTTCATCGGCATGGTCCTGGCCGTTCAGGCATATAGCCAGTTCGAGATGATGGGGTTGGCAACGCGCCTGGGTTCCGTGATCAACATCTCACTCGTCAAGGAGCTCGGCCCCGTACTCGCCGCGACGATGCTCGCGGGGCGGGTGGGCTCGGCGATGGCGGCGGAACTCGGCACGATGCGCGTCACCGAGCAAATCGACGCGCTCTACGCACTCGGCACCAACCCGATCTATTACCTCGTCGTCCCCCGATTCCTCGCCTGTTTCCTGCTGATCCCTTTGCTGACGCTGATGGCTGACTTCATGGGAGTGATCGGCGGCGCGGTCGTGAGCACGCAATTGATGATGATCGACTCGTATGCGTACTGGCAGCACTCTCGGGAGTACGTGGGGGCTGCCGACCTCTTCGCCGGGATCTTCAAGAGCTTCTTCTTCGGCGCGGCGATTGCCTTGATCAGTTGCCACCGGGGGTTCAACTCCCGCGCCGGGGCCGAAGGCGTGGGACGCGCCGCGACCGAAGCGTTTGTTTACTCGTTCATCGCGATTCTGTTCATCGATTTCGTGATCGGGATCGCCTGGAGCGGCGCGTATAAAGCCCTTTGGCCCACGACCCAAACCCTCCTATGACGCTCATCCCCGGTGCCAAGATCGACCCGAAGGTGAAGCCCGGGCCGATCATCGAGATCCGCGGCGTCTCGATCCGCTTCCGGCAACAGTCGGTACTCCGGGAAATCAACCTCTCGATCCAGCGAGGACAGACCCTTTGCATCATCGGCGAGAGCGGTTGCGGCAAGACCGTGATGCTCAAACTGATGATCGCGTTGCTCAAGCCAACGGTCGGCACGGTCTGGTTCGACGGCATGAACCTCGCCGCACTCCGTGAGCATGAACTCAGCCAGACTCGCCTGCGGTTCGGCTTCCTGTTCCAGATGGCCGCACTCTTTGACAGCATGACGGTCTTCGAAAACGTCGCCTTCGGACCGCGGGAACACCACGTTTCCGATTCCGCCACGCTGGCCACTTTGGTCGGCGAGCGGCTCCGCGAGGTCGGCCTTCCGGAAGGACTCGAACAGAAGAAACCGGCCGAGCTCTCCGGTGGACAGCGGAAGCGCGTCGGCCTCGCCCGCGCTCTGGCGTTGAACCCGGAAGTCATGCTCTACGACGAACCGACCACGGGCCTCGACCCGATCATGAGCGACGTCATCAACGAGCTGATCCTGCAAACCCAGCGCACCAAGAAAACAACCGGAGTCGTGGTCACCCACGACATGAAGACGGTTCAAAAAGTGGCCGACCGCGTGGTCATGCTTTATCCCCTCGCCAGGCTCGAACCCGGCGAACCCCAGGTGATCTACGACGGCCCGCCCGAGGGGCTCGAAGACCACGCTGACAGCCGCGTCCGCCAATTCGTCCGCGGCGAGGCGGGGGAGCGACTCCGGGAAATGGCGAACCATCGTCGCGAAGCCTAATCGCCCGTAAACGGTCCGTCAGGATCTTGCTTGAGGACGGTCATGAACGAGCGGGTCATGCAGTTTCGGATCGGGATGTTCGTGATCGTCGCGGGACTGGTCCTGACGATGCTGATCGTCTGGTTCGGCGAGTCGCCGACTCTCCTGCGCGACCATGTGTACATCATCGCCCGCTACGACGAGGCGCCGGGCGTCGCCGAAGGAATCATGGTCCGCAAGAGCGGGATCCGGATCGGCGAAGTGACCGCGATCGCGTTCGACGAGCGGCCGGGGCAGCCCGACGGCGTCCTCGTGACCCTCTCGCTGGATCGGAAATTCAAGCTCAAGGCCGGCTCGATCCCGAGGATCACCCGGTCCCTGATCGGCGACGTTTCGATCGACATGCTCCCCGGCACGGGGACCGCCTACCTCAAGACATCCGATTCATCCCACGGCGCGCCGATCATCGAAGGAACCGTGACGCCGGACCCCTCCAAGGCGCTCGCGGCGGCAACCGTGGCATTTGAAAAGGTCGGCGGAACCCTCAAGTCGATCGACGAGGCCGCGAACGGACTCACCAAGATCACGAAGAACGCCGAAAACCTCGGCGAATTCCTCGACACCTGGAAGAAGACCGGCGACCAGGTCTCGGCGGCCGCCACGGGGATCGACCGCTTCATTAAAGCCAACGAAGCCGACATTCAGCCCACGGTCGCGAGCCTTCGCGAAGTCTCTCAGAAACTGAACACGACGCTCGACCCGGCGACCCAGGAATCCCTGAAGTCGGCGATCCGCCAGTTCAACGCCGCGGCGACCCAGCTCAACTCCGGCCTTGCGCACGCCGGGCCGGTCCTCAAAGACCTGGGAGCCCCGGTCAGCAACGTCCCAACCACCGACTTCGGCCAGGCCGTCCGCCGACTGAATCTGATCTCGGCCGACCTCGCGCTCTTGACCGGGTCACTTCGTGATTCGAGAGGAAACCTGAACAATCAGGGTAGTCTGCAAAAGTTAATGACCCGCCCTGAGCTTTACGACAACCTGAACAAGTTCGCATCCTCGGGAGCGTTTACGTTCGAGGGCGTGAAGCCGGTACTCGCACACTTCCGGATCTTCGCCGAAAAAATCGCGCGCGACCCTTCCGCGATCGCACGCGGGGCTCTGGCGAAGTAAGACTTATGGAACAGGCCGGAAATAACTTCCCGCCTTTTCGTGTGAGTTGATCGAGAGACTGGATTTGGGTGCCACGGGTCGTACCCGACCAGTGCCGTTCGACGATGCCCGATACGCACGGGTCGGGTACGTCCGACCAGTGGCACCCAAACGGGCCGAAATCCGGGAAGCTGTTTCCGGCCTGTTCCTTATCGGTTCGACGGGAAGGACCAATCGCTCCGTGCTCTTCAGGATCAAGCTGATCGTTTTGACGCTGGCCGCGGCGGCCCTCGGGTTCAGAGAGAATTGGTCCCCTGCGCTCGTGGCGACGTCGCTCTGTCTCGCGGCCGGCATCGTCATCAAGGCATGTGCGGCGGCGAACGGCACGGCGCTGGGGCCGGCGGTTTCCTGGGGAGCGGTCGCAACGACTCTGGGCGTACTATCGCAGACGATCGCCACGGTCGAACCGATCACGTCCGGTCGATCGGTCAGCGGCCTGCTGACATATCTGATGACTCTTTGCACGCTTGCCGCACTGATCTCCGTGCTCAACGCAAGAACCCCCGGCGCAGGTGTATGGGCGATCCTCAACGTGATGCTGATCCTGGTCTTTCTGATCCCCTGGCTTGAAGGCGCGGGGCTCCGAGGGGCGGGAAGGAGTCTCACCTGGCTCCGGCTCGATAACCCCTGGACGATTTTCTTCGGCCTGCTCGTCCTGGCCGGAGTGACCAACTACCTGCCCACGAAATACGGCCCGGCCGCCGTACTGCTGGCGATCGGATTCTGGCTCGAATACGACGCCCTCACGCATCCGCGGCGCCCTCGGGAAAACCGAGCACTCGCTTGGTCGTATTTCCCCCTGGCATGGGCGGCGACCCTGACTGTTGCCGAGTCGTGCTCCCGCGCGACTTCGGTCGGAAAAAGCCGCTTCGACGCCTTCTGGCTCTTTTTTCGCGATCACTGGGGCGTGGTCTGGGCGTTGCGCGTGCAGGAACGTTTCAACCGCTCGGCAGACACACTCGGCTGGCCGATTCGGCTCACCTGGCAAGGCGTCGTGACGCTCAGGGACGGGGAAGCCTGGAACCCGTCCGCGGCCGAATCGATGCTCCTCGGCCTGCTCCGGAGGTTCGTGACCGCGGATCGGATCGCGCGGAGTGTCGCCGCGGACGTCGAGCGCCCTTGTCATGAGACGGACGTCCGATGATGATCGAGATAATGTTTTTAGCGCGAGGCACGTCGGCCTCGCGAGGATCTCGGCCGAGGAGGTGACGGTGGAACGGAGCCCGAACTACGGCGCGGTGTCGCTCGTGGTGCTCGCCGTTCTGGCGGTCATCGCGGCGATCTTCTTCCTCAAGCCGATCCTGGTCCCGATCGCACTCGCGATCCTATTGACGACGCTGCTCTCACCCCTGACGACCCTGCTCCGCAAAGTCTTGCCGATCGGACAGACCGGAGCCGCGGTTCTGCTCTTCCTTCTCGCCGTCTTCTTGGGGCTCTACCTCGCCAGCCTGACCGCCGAGAGCTTCGTCCAGGCGCTCCACACCTTGCCGGCCGACATCGACCGGCTCGTCGGTCGTACGAGTGCCCGAATCTCCGACGCCGTCCGCGACCAACCCTACCTCCGCGGCATCCTCCCCGAACCGCGGACCATCGACGAACTCGGCGACGCCAACCGCACCCTCGTGGTCGAAAAGCTCAGCAACGGCCTGATGGACATGACCACCTGGCTCGTGCAAGGCTTCATCGTCCTGATCCTGGCACTTTTCCTCCTTGCCGAGCGCGAAATGCTCACGCCGAAAGTCGTTCGCTTCTTTGCGCCAACACCCGGCGATGCGATCGTCGCGGGGCGGGCTCTGGCTGACTTGACTCGACAGATACGAGCCTATCTCGTCGCGCGAACACTGATCAACCTTGGGGTCGGGATCGTCTTCGCGTTCGGCCTCACGTTGATGAAGGTCAAGTTTCCGATCGCCCTCGGGCTTTTCGCAGCGTTGACGAACTTCATCCCCTACGTCGGGCAGGTCTTCGGAGGAGGCCTCCCCGCGCTGATTACTCTGGGACAACATGAATCGTTGGGTGACGCGCTGATCGTATTGGCGATTTACCTGGCGATCGTCGGGGTCGAAGGGTACATCGTCACGCCGTACGTGATGGGACGCTCACTCGACCTCAACGGCACCACGGTGTTGATCGCCTGTCTGTTCTGGGGCTTTCTTTGGGGATTGACCGGACTTGTCCTGGCGATGCCGATCACCGTCAGCCTGAAGCTCGTTTTTCAGAACGTTCCCGAGTTGCACCGTTGGGCGGAGTTGATGAGTTATCACTGGCAAAGCCCTTATCCGAAAGTGTCGGAAGAGGACCTTCAACCGGGGCGCGACAACCCCGACTGCCCTGGCCCGCCGGGATTGGAAGCCCCCGTTTTCACAACCAGCCTGCAAGCCGACTCGACGGCCCATGCGTGAGCAGAACGCGGAGGAAGGCGTGACTCTTCATATCACTAACGGCGACAGCGTCGCGTGTAAGTTACGAGAAACCGGCGTGACCGGGCGGGTCTTGCCATGGCGCGACGTCCTGCACGAAGGGCCGGTGCCCGGGGGAATTTCCGATGAGGAACTTCGCAAGGTTCGAGCGAAGTTTATCTCGGATCAAGGTTGGGGAGAGTACGAAGCGATAATCAAGGATTTTGAGGAACGCGACCAAGCCCTGTTCGCATGCAATCGTCACGATGAGATCATTCTATGGTTTGAACATGACCTTTACGACCAGCTTCAACTCATCCAGATCATTGACGGGTTGGCTCGTGAGGGAGTCAATCCTGACAGCGTTTCACTGATTTGTGTCGACCGGTTCCCGAGTGTGAAGCGATTCGTGGGGCTTGGACAGCTCACTGTTGACGAACTCTTGTCATTATATCCTTCGCGTCGGGAGCTCAGTGACCATACCTTCGAGGTCGCATCGGAGGCGTGGCGTGCGTTCCGTTCCGACGATCCTTATGAACTATTTGAGACGGCGAATTCTCGAAAGTCTGTTGATCTAACGTTCCTTCGAGCCGCGTTGATTCGTCACCTCCAGGAATTCCCTTGTAACTTTAACGGCCTGTCCAGGACCGAAAGCCAGATACTCTACGCGCTGAGAGATAAACCCTGCGAGTGGACTTCGTTGTTTCAGGATTATCTCCGTCGCGATCAAGCGCCGTTCCTGGGTGATACGAGTTTCAAAGCCATCGTTGATCGGCTAGGTAAAGGCCAAACACCTCTGATCGGAACGCGGAACGGGAAATCCTTTCTCACGGATATCGGCGGCAAGGTTTTGGCGGGTGAGTTCGACTCGATTCGACTGAACGGGATCGACCGTTGGCTCGGTGGAGTCCATCTCCTGGGCGACGTCGTTCGCTGGCGCTGGGACTCTCTTCACGAGCAAATCATCGATCGGAAAGCGTAGATAGCCGGCCGGAATGGCCGACTTCCAAACCGACGTACGTCCCTGCAAGACTCACCCCGGGAAGGAGGAAAGCATGTTCGGACGTAAGAAACGATTGATGGATTACGCCAACTGCGCCGGTTGAGCGGGCAAGCTCTCCCCGTTGGGGGTCGCGCAGGTTCTGCGCGGGTTGCCGGGTCGCGGCGGAGACCCGAACTTCCTGGTC
>JAYUFP010000208.1:0-19840 GCA_043738665.1 Isosphaeraceae bacterium | reverse complement strand
GAAAAACGCCCCCGCGGCGAGCATCGCGGCCAGGGTCAACAGGGGGATCTTCGGCAGCGCGGTGAACGCCAGAATCACAAGGAAGACCGAAGCGGCGGCGAGCACCTCGCGGCGTCCGAAAAGCTGGCTCGTCACGTCATGGCCGAGGTCGGTGTCGGAAGACGACCGGGTCACGATCAGCCCTGCCGCCAAGGAGATCAGGAACGCGGGAACCTGGCTCACCAGGCCGTCGCCGATCGTCAGCTTGGTGAAGACGTTCACGGCTTCGGATAGGCTCATGCCGTAGTTCACGACGCCGAGGAACAACCCGGCGGTGATATTCACGACCACGATCACCAGCCCCGCGATCGCGTCGCCGCGGACGAACTTGCCGGCACCGTCCATCGCCCCGAAGAAGTCGGCCTGGCGGTAAACGGCCTCGCGGCGTCGATGGGCTTCGTGCTGGTCGATAAGTCCCGCGTGGAGGTCCGCGTCGATGGCCATCTGCCGACCGGGGAGGCCGTCGAGCATGAAACGGGCCGCGACTTCGCTGATCCGCGTCGCCCCTTTCGTGATCACCACGAACTGGATGACCACCAGGATCAAAAAAAGGATTGCCCCGACGATCACCTGATCCTTCGCGACGAACTCGCCGAACGCCCGGATCACGCCCCCCGCCGCGTCGAGCCCGTGGTCGCCGGCGCGGGTGAGCACGAGACGGGTCGTGGCGACGTTAAGGACGAGTCGGGTCAGGGTCGTCGTGAGCAGGATCGTCGGAAAGGCGCTGAATTCTTGTGGGGTCCGGATCGCCAGGGTCGTGAGCAGGACGAGGACGCCGAGAGTAACGTTCGCCGACAGCAGGAGGTCGAGAACCTCGGGCGGAACCGGCACGACGAAGACGAGGATGGCTCCCACGATCGTGATCGGGAGAATGACCCGATTCAGTCGCGACCACCACGCGTCGAGGCCCGGCGTCCCGGAAACAACATTGGCTTTGGGAGGCATCCCTACCCCTCAACGACCTTGATCCTGAAAGCCTTCCGTCACGGAAAGCCGGTCTTGCACACCACGACCCGGTCCGGCCCGGTCCTTCATGGGCCGATTTCGGGAGGTCGCGAATCGCGTTGTTGAGCCTTGAGACGTGTGGGCCGGACGATACACCCGATCGCCCGGACTGTCCAGAGCGAAAGCCGTATCCTTATGATGGTGAAAAGATCCCGAATCGACCGATTTCGGCCTTAAATTGACAACTTCATGACCGATTGAAGAGCTTCGCCTTTTCGGTCATCCGCCATCGGTCATCCGCCATCCGACCCACGTTCACAGCAAGTTCACAACCCGCTCGGTCAGCCCCTTCTCTCCGAGCACGATGTTGAGCTTGCCCGCGGCGGCGACCTTTTCCAGCGTCTCAAGCTCACGGAGGCGCATCAAGGCCGGGTTATCGGCGAGGATCTTGGCTGAGTTCGCCTGGCTGCGCAAGGCGGCGGTTTCCTCACGTCGGAAGATCAAGTTGGCCTCGGCAGCCTTGCGGGCCTCGGTCACCTTGTTCATCAGATCCTTCATGTCGCCAGGCAGGATGATGTCGCGGACGCCCGTCGATAGCACCGCCAGACCCAGCTCGGCCGCTCGCTTGCTCAGTTGCTCCTCGGTCTCGCGGGCGACCACGTCCTTGTCGGCGAGCAGGGCGTCGAGTTCACGAACCCCAACCACGGCCCGCAGCGCGAGCTGGGCTTCGCGGTAGAGGCCCTGCTTGGCGTCGTCCGAAGCGCAGACAGCCTTGCGGGCGTCGGCGACCCGGTACGTGACCACGGCGTTGAGGCGAAGAGTCACCTTGTCGGCCGTCATGATTTCCTGTCCGCCGACTTCAAGGGCCGTCTCGCGAAGATCCACTTCCACCACACGGGCGTCAGCCACACCCTTCCAGAACGCGTAACGCCCTGGCGGCAACGTGTCGATCACGGCACCGTCGAGGAACAGAACCCCTTCGCAACCGCGGTTGACGTTGCAGATGTCAAGGACCGTGCTTACGCCCGTCGACCGCGCGATCAACGCCAGGTCCGGGTGCTCGAACCGTGCCCGACGGGCGTCGATGACTTCAACGCGGACCTCACGCAGGCCGAGCCAGTAGGCGTACAGACCCGGAGCCAGCACCCCGACGAACCGGCCGTCGACCCAGAGCAGGCCGCGTTGGTCGTCTTTGAGGTCGACCACCAGGGCGTGGCTCTTGAGGTTTCCCGAGGCGGCGATCAGGTCGAGCTTGTCGTGGACGAGCCGCGGTGCGCGTCGCGAGACGATGTCGACCTGGACGCGGTTGAACGGGTCGAAGAACGTGTAAACGCCTTCGCCGAGCAGGCCGCGAAACTCCCCGTCGCGGAAATGCACGCCGATCTCGAAGCTACGGATACGGAAACGCTTGATGAAGAGCATCGGAGCCTCCTTCAACCTGGCAGAGGGCTTTGAAAATCAACGAATGAACGAAAATAAGTGCGTGCCCTTGGGGGTCGGAAAAACGGTCGGTCACACGTCGGGGCGCGGGGAGCCGCTTGAGCCGCGGGGGCTTCCGGGTTCGGTCCGCTTCGAGGAAAACGACAGGTCGTTCCCCGTTTCACGGGCTTCGTCCGGATTCCCCTGACGGCGGAATCCGCGGACCACAAGGCGCTTTTGCGTGTTGCCCTTTGGATCGGAACTCCGGGCCGAGGCGCGGCGTCCTTCCTCAAAGGGCCGACCATGCGGTCGTCCTTCCCCCTCGGGCGGAAGTTGAGACGGTACAAGCGTCTCTAAGTCGGTTATCAGCCGACGGAGTGGACGGGAGTCGAACCCGTAACCCCCAGGTTAAAAACCTGGTGCTCTATCCATTGAGCTACCACGAACAGACACCGCCCCTGGTTTACAACCCATTCACGGAACGCAACGTGCCGACCGTCGAATCGACGGGGCCGTTACGCCGTTGGCCAGGCGATGTCAGCCCGTATGCCTGAAAATCGTGTGGATGGCCGAGCGACCGGCCATTCCTGTGTATCCATAAAGTGACCGGTAAGCGACTCGACAACTCGTTCCCACGCTCTGCGTGGGAATGCCGTCCTCGACGCTCTGCGTCGTCCGGTGGCAACCAACGCGGACGCGCAGCGCCCAGGACGGCATTCCCGCGGAGGACCGTGGGAACGAGCGTGACTCCTCGTCCCGGCAAGTTCGTGACGAAAAAAAGGCCCGGTGTTTGCGACTTCGGGTCCCGTCGAACGCGAGTTCGTCTACGGCGCGATGTCACCCCGGAAGAAACCCGGTTATCGGTCTGGTCGTCTGCAAACTTCGGAATAACATCATTGCCTCGCGTGTTCGAGTTGGCTCGTGGGGCTTTTGCGTCGGGCCCTATGTCCACCTCAGACGCGGGTACACGCCCATGTGTTCGCGCTTCTTCAGAATTCCTACGCCTTGGCCTCACGACGGATCGAGTGCAGGGCCTCGTCGAGCTTCGATAGGAACCGCGAGCGGTCAGCCTTGGAGAACGGGGCAGGCCCGCCGTTGAACTCGCCCCCCTGGCGGAGCATGTCGTGAAGGGCTCGCGTGGCAAGGGCCTCGCCGATGTCGTCCTCGGTAAAGACATGGCCTTTGGGGCCGAGGACGCGCGCCCCTTTCTGGAGGCAGCGGTCGGCGAGCGGGATGTCGGTGGTGACGCAGAGGTCTCCGGTCGCGATCCGCTCGACGATCCAGTCGTCGGCCGAATCGAACCCGCCCTTCACCACGACCATTTCGATGAGTTCCTCGTTCGGGACACGCATCGACGCGTTCGAGACCACGAAAACCTTGATTACGTGACGCCTGGCGACGCGGTAAATCTCTTCCTTCACGGGGCAGGCGTCGGCGTCCACGTAGATCGGCATGGGGGGTTCCTCCGGGATTCACTCCCGCCGACGATTCAATTCGCCCTGACGTCTCTTCGTTCGGCCCCAGTCGCACCCCGGTAGATCGTCGCGAGCTCGACCATCAACGCATCAAGCTCGGCGTAATATTCGGCTTCGGGTCGCTTCGACTTCTGTTCACGCAAGGCGGCGATCTTTTGTTCGATCAGGTCGCGGCGACGTTTGACTTCGGCGGGCATCCCGCGCTCGCGGTCGCTGGGGATCAGGTGGAACTGCCGGGCGCGGGTGCCGTCGGGCGATGCCCCTTCCTTGACCCGTTTCGTCACGCGGACCCCCTGGAACCAGTCGGGCGGGGTCCCCATTTTGTCGCCGTTGTCGTCGATCAACGGGTGCTCGGTCGCCAGTTGGGATTTGCTCTTGTAGGATTCGGCGACGCGGGCGCTCGCGGTCAGATAGGCTTCCAGCAGCGAGACCTGGCCGTCCTTGTCGAGGTCGGCCCGCGGGTCGGCGACGGCGGCGGAGAGGTACTGGCCGAGCCTCGCGAAGTTTTGCTCGTCGCCGCTCCTCGTGGCAACGACCACCACGCGGTTTTCGCCCGAAAGCTTGCCCAGAAAAGGGCCGCTGGCCGAAGTGCAATCGAGCACCGCGATCGGCCGCTTGATCGGCTTGAGCCACTCGGCGAGCTCGACATCGGTGACGTCGGGGCCTCGCAGATTGAACTTGGCCTCGCGGGCGTCGAACGTGCCGTGGCCGATCAGGACGACCCACAACGGTTCGTTCCCGGGTGACGAATGCTCGGCCAGGGCGTCGCGAAGGCGGTCGTGATCGGAGGCTCCCGATTCCGGCTCAAACCCGATCGCGCGGAAGCGCGCCGAGCCTTTTGCCGATGCCGCCTTCCAGTTGTCGGCCCACTTGCGGAACTGAACCGCGTATTCCGGCGTCCCCGGAGCGCCGACCACGACGATCACCGAGGGGTGTTCTTCGGCGAGGGTCGAGGCGAGACAGAGAGTGATTGCGATGGCGAAAGACATGAATGAATTCTCGCGGTTTTGTCCTTCGTAGGGTCCGCTGCGCCGACCTTTTTCGATCCGAGACGTCGCCGAAGGTGGTCCGCACAGCGGAACCTACAAAACTTCTCATGCCAGACCGTTCACACGTCGCAACCCCCATTCGGCCGCGAGGCAGAGAATCGCCCCCAGAAAATACAACGGGTGGTGCCAGATCGGGGACGTCCACGGCTCGTTCACCGGCGCATCCTTCGATAAAAGTCCGGCGACGAACGCGGAGAGATTCGCACTATCAACAACCTCCCCCTTGGTCTTCGCGGCGAGGCTCTTCAAGAACTCGCGGTCGGGGGTTAGGCGGGCGAACTCGTCGGCGGCGGGTTGCGAGGCCCAGCCCGCATGTCGCGCGCCCAAGATGCTGCCGTCAGGCGCCGCGACCGTCGCCACGACACGATAGGCACCCGGAGTCTTCGGAACATAGGTCGCGCGATACGTGCCGGGCTCGCGCGATTCGGGGTCGGCGTCGAGGCTGAGGATTTCTCCGCCGGGCAAGGTGATTTTGAGCGTGGCCTTGGCGTTGTCGAGGGGCCGATACTCGGGGTCGCGGACTCGGACCGTGATGTCGATGGCGGGCGTGGCCGCGTCGGGCTTGGGGCGGGCGTCGATCTCGACGCGGCTCGGCACGTCGGCCACGAGCCAGCGGACGGTCTGCCTCCACGACTTGTCCATGTCGCTCTCGTTCGGGTCCTCGCGGCGCAACCCCCAGCGCCAGAGGTCGCCGATCATGAGCGCGGCGACCCGCCCCTTGCCGAAGGACTGGGCCACCAGCGCAGGCGCAGTGGCCCCGGAAAGGTCAGTCACTTCGGCCAGGACCACGGCCCCCGGCTTGATCCCGCTCGCGTGGCTGAGCGTGTGGAACGCGGGCATCGCGTTGAGCCGCAGTCGTTCCTCGTCCTCGGTCTTTCGCGTCCGAACCCACGGTTGCAACCATCCTTCGCGAGTCAGCACCAGGCGGCTTTCCTGTTCGGGCATCGGTGCCGAGGTTAAATCCTTGTTCAAGTAAACAGGCGAGAGTTCGCCGACGGGAGTTCGGTCGTACTTGCCGTCGGCGAAGGAGTCAGGCCCGCCGAGCATGAGGAGCCCGCCCCCTCGCTGACTCACGAAATTGCGCAAGAGCGAGAGCTGATCCTGGGTGAAGAACCTGGCCTCGATGTCGTCGATGACCACCGCGTGGTACTTGTAAAGTTCGTCGGCGGTCTTCGGGAACCCGTCGCGAAGCTCCTCTTCGTCTTTCGTCCCGAGCCGAACGAGCACGGGCTGGTCGACGCGTTCGGCCGAGTCGGCGTCGGGGTGATCGAAGCCCGTGAACAAGGCGGAATTCGAGCGGTCGCGGGGGTCGCGGAAGTCGAACTTGGGCTGTCGTCGGGCGATCCGCACCAGGCCGACAAGGTTGACCTGTTCATCTTCCGCGAGTGCTCGCCGAAGAAATTTGAACTCCCAGTTCGGTCGGCCGCTCACATAAAGAACGCGGTAAGGGCCTTCGCCGCGGTCGACCACGGCGAGCCTGCCGTTGTTGGCGAGCGTCTGTTCGACGGTGGGTGTCCTCGGGGCCGCGTCTTCGGCGGGCTTCACGGACTCGGCTTTCGACGCGGCGGCGACCTTGTAGAAGTTCAGGCCCTTCTTCGCGGGCCGGAACTGGAAGCGGAAGCTGAGAGGCTTGCCGTCGGCGGGGGCCTTGGCTTCCTGGCGTTCAATCTCCTTGCCTTCCTCGTCGGTGACGGTCGCGACGATCGGCTCTCCGGAAAACCCGACCTCCGAGACGTCGGCGCGGATCACCACCGGGGCCGATTCGAAGTTCGTCTGGCTGACGGAAAGGTTCGTCACGCCGATGTCTTTGGCGACCCCTTTTCCGGGGGGGACGACCGGATAGATCGGCGGTAATGTCGATAGGTCGAGGTCACCGAGGTCGGTCTTGTTGCCGTCGGAGACGAGCAGGACGCCGGCGAGAGGGAGCCCGCGGAATCGCTTCGAGAGGGCCGTCAATGAGGAATTCAAGGCGGTGCCGTTGCCGTCGAAGGTGAGCCCCTCGAAGTCGGGCACGGCGCGGAGGTGGGTGTCGAACGCGTAGCCGCGGACGTCAAAATCCTGGCCCAGGCGGGTCCTCCATGACGTCTCCCTTTTCAGGAAGTTGCGGACCCATTCGCCGCGGGGCTCGGTGCCGCCGTCGTCTTTGATCTGGAGGCTCTGGCTGTTGTCGGCGAGGATCACGAAGGCGTTCGCCCCTTTTTTCGGCCGGGAGCCCGTCAGCAACGGTTCCAGCAGGCTGAGCACCAGGGCCGTGAAGCCGACCGCCTTTAACACCGAGGCCGTGATCCGCACCGACCGCTTCGCGCGCGACGAGCCGATGCGGACATAAGAATCGATGAGTGTGAGCAAGGCGACGCCCAGCAACGCGAGTGCCGCGGGCATCCAATCGGGGGCTCCCCAGATCAACGACGGGGTCATCAACGTCATCGGCCGCTCCCGAGTCGTTCGTAATACTTGCGGACCCCTTCGGCGAACTGCGGCGGCACGGGGTCGCGGTCGATCGGGACGAGCGAATCGGGCTTCTCACGGCGCCGGACTTCCTCGGAGACGCGGGCCTTCAGCTCATTGATCGGGTTGGCGACCATTTCCTTGAGCTTGTTCGGGTCGGGCTCCTTGGCGTGCCGCTTGAAGTCGTCGCGCTCTCCGCGGACGCGGTCGCGAATCCTGGCGGCTTCCGATCGCATCCGCGGGTCGTTGAGAAGCTCTTCCACGTCCCGCATCCGGTCCGACCATTGGCGGAACCCATCCCCGGTGATCGGCCCGCCGGGTCCGTTGGGTACTCCGCCGAGCAAGCGTTCCTCGCCACCCTGTCCGCCGCCGCCTTGCTGTTGATTACCGCCGCGTAACGTGCCCTGGCCGCGCCGGCCTTGCTGCTGACCCTGGCCCTGCCGCGGACCTTGACCTTGCTGTTGACCTTGCTGACCTTCGCCGGGCTGCCGACCTTCTTGTCCCTGTTGTCCCTGCTCGCCGGGTTGTTGGCCTTGTTGACCTGGCTGACCTTTTTGTTGACCTTGCTGACCCTTCCGCCGGTCCTGATCTCCTTGCTGTCCTTGCTGACCCGTCTGTTGACTCTGTTCTCCCTGCCGGCCCTGCTGTTGGTCCTGATCTCCTTGTTGTCCTTGCTGACCCTTCTGCCGGCCCTGTTCTCCCTGCCGGCCCTGTTGCTGACCTTGCCTTTGCCGGGCGTTGGTGTCCGCCCGCGCGAGTTCGCGGTTGACCTGTTCGGCGAGGTCGTCGAGTTCCTTCTGAGCCCTCTTGAGTGAGGAAACCTCGTCGCCGAGCACGCTCTCGGCCGCTTTTTCAACGCCTTGTCGCAACTGTTCGATCCCCTGTCCGGCGACTTTTGAGGCCTTCACGGCTTCCTCGGGAATCCCCGCCTTCTCCAACCGCTCGGCGACTTTCAGATTATCGGGAACCTTCTGCTCGGCCGCCTTGCGCGCGGTGTCGTAGAGGTTCTTCGCCAACAAGGGCTGCGATTCCTCGGCCTCTTGAACGGTGTTTTGCATGCGGTCGAGGATCTTGTCGAGATTCTGGCGCTGTTGTTCGAGACCTTGCTTCACTTCTTCACGTTCTTTCGTGTCGCGGAGCGAAGTCTGGGCTTTCCGATTCTCGGAGTCGAGCTTCTCGTTGAGCGTCTTCTGATTCTCGTCAAGGTTCCGCGCCTGGTTCCGCATCGCCGTCATCTCTTCGGCGAACTGGTTCGAGGCTTCCTTGTTGAGCTTTTCGCGAAGGTCGTCCATCTCACGACCGGCCCGGGCTCCCTCGGTCAACGCCTGGGGAAGCTTGTTCCGTTCGAGGGCTTCGGAGGCCTGGCGGACGTGTTCGCGGCTCTGCTCGGCCTGCTGCCGGGCCTCGGCCATTCTCTCTCGGTTCTGCTCGTTCTCCATCCGCTCCATGAGTTCGTCGGTGTCGCGAAGGAGTTGTTGCTGCTGCTCGCGGAGCCGTTTGAGCTGGCGGTCGATCTCGGCCTTCGCCTGTTCAGACTTCGCGGCTTCGAGGGCGGATTGCATTTCCTTGACGCGGTCGTTGAGGTCGTTCTGACGCTGGGCGAGCTCGCGAAGGCGGTTCACGACCTGCCGCGTCTCGCGCTGTTCTTGCTCTTTCTGGGTTTGCGCCCGGGCCTGGCTCTGCTGTTCGTAACGGTTTTCCTCGTTCGTCAGTTCGAGCTGGTTGAGCTGCCGTTGCGACTGGCTGGCCGACGACGACCGGCTCCGCGGCTGTTGCTGACGTTGGTTGGAGCGGACGACTTCGAACTCCCGGGCGCGGAGTTTCAGCAAGGCCTGATACGCGGCCTGCTCGGCGACCAACGCCGGGCGGAACGGGGGGAGGGTTGACGATTTCGCCGCCTCGCCGAGCTGCTTCTCGGCCTCTTTCATCAAGGCGGTGGCCTTGGCGAGACTCGCCTTCGAGGTCTCGTCGGTGAGCTTCTCGGCCATGGCGTCGGCCTGTTCGAGCGCCTTGCCTTGCGACTCTTGCAGGAGCTTGGCGTCGTCTACGAACGCGTCGGAAACGGTCTTGCCGGTCTCGCGGCGGATCAGCTTCCATGTGCCGTTGATGATCTGTTTCTGAAGTTCGGCAAGTTCCTCAGCCTGCTGTGCGTTGCCTTGCTGACCTTCCTGCTCGTCCTGGGCGGAGCCGGCGGGGGGCTGTTCCCCCTGGCGGAAGATCTCCTCGAAGTGGCGGACCTCGGCGAAGAACATGTCGCCGGAGGCGCGCCTGGGCTTGCCGTCGGGGCCGATGTCCTCGGCCCAGAAAAAGTAGGTCACGAGCTCGTCGGGCTGGGCCTTCAAGGATTCAAACGCGAGCAGGTGAGCGGCCTTGACGACCTTCGTCTTGGGCGCGGGCTCTCCCAGGGGGATTTCCTTGGGTTCTTCGCCGCCGACGGCGTAGCTCAGGCCGTGCTTGACGACACCGAAATCGTCCTGGTGCTTGGCCTCGAGCGCGAGTTCCTCGACGGGCGAAACGCGGACGTCGTGCGAGGGGCGGGTCGTCGCCACGGCGGGAGGGCGATTCCTCGTCACATTCACGACGATCTCGGAGACAAGCTTGTTGGCGCGATTATCCTTGTCGAGAAGTTGAACCTTGAACCGTTTCGGGTCGGTCATTGTAAACGTGGTCGCGTAAACATGCTTGGCGTCGTCCTGCAAGACCAGCGGGACTTCCGCGCCCTCGGCGTCGATGAGCTTGGCGCTCGCGACCGTCTTGTTGACGTGGCAAAGCAGGGTCAATTCGGCGCCTTCGACGGCCGTGACATGGCGGATGTCCTCGGCGGTCTTCGGTTCGAGATAGGTATAGCTCGGGTAAACGAGTTTGGCGTCGGTGCGGAGGAGTTCAGGGTATTCGAAGACATGGACCTTGTAGGTCGGCGTTTGTCGCCCTGCGAATGCGACGTGGTACGTGGTGTCGGCCTCCACCGATTCGACCCGGCCGGCGAACGTGGGGTCTTCCAGGCTCCGCGACATCTTGCGTGGCGACTCGGCCGAGGAACCGTCACCCAGGACGAGGTTGGCGTCGGCGGGGACACTCCCTCCGAAGCGGGCGACGACCAGAAGCGTGGTCCCGCGTTCGAGTTCGACGTCACCGGGGTCGACCCGGACGTCGGCCGCGTCAACCGGGGCGACGACCGCCACCGGGGCGACCTCGGCCTGACTCGGCATCCGGCCCGAGGCCAGGAACACCGCGACGGCCACGAACGCGAAGAGGGCCAGGGCGTTGGCGAGCCGGAAGCCGAAAAGTTTGCCGCCGGGAACGGTGTCGTTCCAGTCGTGCTTGCGGCGGTGTTCGAGGGCCTCGCGGATGACGGCCGATTGCAAGAACCCGAGCTTGCCGTTGGCGGCGGCGTCTTCCTCGACGGCCGCGAGCAAGCCCGTGCCGAGTTCCGGATGCTTCGCCTCGATCTTGCGGGCGACCCAGCGACGGTCGCGGCAATAGCCGTCGGCGAACAGCTTCCAGACCAGGGCCGAGGCGAGCGCCAGGCAGGTCAAGCCGCCGATCACCCATTCAGGCGACGAGATCGTCTCTCCCGCTCGCATCTTGATCAAGGCATACGCCAATCCGGCGACGGCCCAGGCGAGCCAGCAGAGGGCGAGCCCTGCGTGGAGCCGGACCCCTCGGAACCGCTCGGCCACGCGATCGATCGCCCGTCGTAGATCGTTGCTCATGACGCCAACGCCTCCGTAGCGGCCGGTCGGGGTCGGTCCAGCCGCCCCGCCAGCCAGGTTTCCACGATCAGGACGCCAACCGCCGCCAGGACGAGCCACCGCCAAAATTTCTGCCGGCCTTCGAGCTCGACGTTCCGCAACTGCCGCAACTGCTCGCGATCCATCACCGGCTTCGACGGATTCGCGAGTTTGACACCGAATTGTTCGAGAGTCTCGACGGCGAGCGGGGCCGTCTTGCTCTCGCTCGGATCGAGGTTCACGGCGAAGTGCCGGGGACCCGCCGGGGTCTCGACTTCATAAACGCCGGGCTCGTCCGTGCCCGAGAAGGCGACGGCGCCTTTCGCCAGTTTTTGCGTCTTGCCCGAAGGTGTCTTCACGACATATTCCGTCGCGTCGCTCCCTTCGGCGGGCAGGTTCACGATCCCGGAGACGACCGTCTGGTCGGCGGCGAACCGCTTGGAATCGCCGAGTTCGAGCAGGGCCGTCATCAACGGGACGAACTTCGAAGACCGCGCAAGCTGGCTGTCGACCGGGTTCCAGCCGCTCGTGAAAACGACGAGCCGGCCTTTGTCCACGGGAGTCTCGATCACGGCGGGATCGCCGTTCTCGAACTTCGCCAAGGTCCGCGACGTTCCCGGGGAATCGGGGGCGACCTTGCGATACTTCCAGAAGTGAATCTTCGTGAAATCGTTGAACTGGGCGGCGGCGAGGGGGGCGAACAGGGGGTGGTCGAAAGCGACCTCGCCGAGCATCACGTCACGGGAGACGATCGCGTCCTTGAGGTCGGGTGTTGGAGTTCCGGCGAGTTTCGCCAGAGTTTCCGCCTTGCCGGGGGCGGTCGCGACGAACAAGACGGTGCCTCCGGCGCTGAGATGCTTGCGGAGGCGTTCGGCATTTGCCGGGGTCGTTTCCGACCCGACGATGACGAGCGGCGGCGTCCGTTCCGACTCCAGTTTCAGTGTCGAGGAAGGCGAAACCGGCACGACCTTGACCGAGTGCCGGGGCGTGCCCGAAAAGACGCGATGGAGGTAGTAGAGAAGCCCCGCCGGATCATCGGATGCGTCTTTGCCGACGTAAAGAACCGTGGACTCCTCGCGCGGTTCCTCGGCGAAATAGGCTGTGTTGTCGAACCCCCGGGCATCCCCCGAGAGCTTCAAGACGCGCGGGGCCACCGCCCCTTCGGGCATCGGCACGCGGATCACGCGGCTTTCTCCGGGGGGGACGTACGCGTCGACCGGCGTTCCGAGATCGGCCCCCTTCGCATCGACCCACGAGAGTGTGAAGTTCTCTCGACCTGATCCCGAGTCGTTCGAGACCCGGACGCGCTTCGCGGCCAAATCCCCGGCGTTTTTCGACGGCGTTTCGGCGTCGGTCGTCTCGGCCAGAGGGTGAATCCCGGCGTTGCTCGCGTTATCGGAGACGGTGAGAAGATCGAGTTCGACGTCGGTCGGCCATTCGAAGTCGCCCAGGGCGTCGAGCTTGCCTCCTTGCGGGAGATCGCTGATGAGGACGATTTTCCGAGGCATCCGGCCGGATTTCTCGCCGGCGTCGGCGAATTCATCGACGGCCGTCACGGCGTCGATCAACGCTTGGCCGAGGTTTGTCGCGCCCCATGAGGGGCCTTGACTCTCCAATCGCGACGAAGCCACGGCCTGCCGACGCGCCGGGTCGAGCGTGGCCGATTCCTCGAAGCCGAGCAACGTTCGCGACGAGTTATCGAAGGCGAAAACGGCAAGCTGGTCGGCCGGGCCGCACTCGGCCATCGCCTCGGCAGCCTTGGCTTTCGCCTGGGTCCACAAGATTCCTCGTCGCATGCTGGCACTGGTGTCGATCAGGACGGCGACGCGCTTTCGCGAGACGTCGCCCGAGTCGGCATTGGCCACTTGCCGCCAGAACGGGCGGGCGAACGCGAAGGCGATCAGGCAGAGCGCCGCGGCCCTGAGTAATAACAAGAGGATGTTGTCGAGCCGGCTTCGGCGGGTGAGCTTTGGCGGGGTCGGCATGAGGAACATCAGAGAGCTGAAGGGGACTTCGCCTTTCGGCGAGCGCCGGATCAGATGGAAGATGATCGGCGCGGCGACCGCGAGGACTCCCAGCACATAAAGCGGTGTGAGGAAGCTCATGATTTCGCGCCCCCTCGCTGAGCCGGGGCACTCGTCCTGCCGGCGTGTTTGCCGCGGCGCATCCGGGCCTTGATCAGGTCAAACAGCATCAGTTCCATCGGTTGGTCGGTGGTGATCTGCTGATACTCGACGCCGAGGTCGACGCACGCCCGCCGCACTTCGGCGGCGTGTGCCCCGAACCGCTTCAGATACTCGGCGCGGGCCGCGGAAGGGTCGATATAGATCTCGCGGCCCGATTCCACGTCCTTGAACATCGCGGCTTTATCGAAGGAGAATGAAACCTCGGCGGGGTCGAGCACCCGCAAGACGGTCACGTCATGCCCGCGCGCCCGCAGGTATCCGAGCCGCGTCTTGAGCATGTCGGTCGGGGCTAAAAGGTCCGAGATCAAGACGATCAACCCGCGTTTGCGGACGGTCGCCGCGATCTCTTCCAGGGGCGAGGCCAAGTCGGTGGCGTTGCCGGTCGGCTCGCGGTCGAGCATCCCCATGAGGCGGCGGAGATGGCCGGGACGGTGCCGGGGGGGCAAATAATCGATGATCTTGTCTTCAAACGTGAGCAGTCCCACGGCGTCGCGCTGGGTCGAGAGGAAATAGGCGATGGTGGCGGCGACCGTGCGGGCGTAGTCGCTCTTGGTGTAGCCGACGGTGCCGTAGCCCATCGAGCGGCTGGTGTCCAGGACGAGCGAGCAGCGGAGGTTGGTCTCGTCCTCGAACCGCTTGACGTAGTAGCGGTCGGAGCGGGCGTAGAGCCGCCAGTCGAGGTAGCGGGGGTCGTCGCCGGGGCTGTACTCGCGGTACTCGCTGAACTCGACGGAGAACCCGTGGTAGGGGCTGCGGTGGATGCCTTTGAAGAACCCTTCGACGGCCACCTTGGCCCGCATTTGCAGGCTCTTGATCCGCATCAATGTCGGCGGATCGATCAACGTCGATCCGGACTTGATGCCGGGACGGGGTGGCACGTCGGTGGGCGCCGGCGACGACGAGGGCATCAGCTCTTGGGACCCTTCACGTGTTCGAGGATCCGATCGATCACGGCATCGACGGTCACTCCATCGGCCTCCGCGCGGTAGCCGAGCAAGACGCGGTGCCGCATGGTCGGGTGGACCAGCGCGCGGACGTCCTCGGGGGTCGCGTGGAACCGTCCCGCGAGCAACGCCCGGGCTTTCGCGCCAAGCGCCAGCGATTGCGCCGCCCTCAGGCCCGCACCCCAGCTCACCCAGTCGTTGACGAACGAAGGGGCCTGCGGGCCGGGTCGGCTGGCGGCGGCGATCCTGACGGCGTAGCGAATGAGATCCTCGGCGATCGGCACTTTTCGGACGACGTCGTGGAACGCGAGGACGTCCTTGCCGTCGAAGAGCGCCTCGATCGGCTCGGTCTTCCGCGAGGTCGTCTGGGTCACCACGGCGACCTCGTCGTCCTCGGGAAGGTAGTCGACGATCACGTTGAACATGAACCGGTCGAGTTGGGCTTCGGGGAGGGGGTAGGTCCCCTCCATCTCGATCGGGTTCTGGGTCGCCAGGACGAAGAACGGCTCTTCGAGCGGGTAGCGGACGCCTGCCGCGGTGACCTGGTGCTCCTGCATCGCTTCGAGCAACGCGGCCTGGGTTTTCGGCGGGGTGCGGTTGATCTCGTCGGCGAGGATGACGTTGGCGAAGATCGGCCCTTTGACGAACTGTAAGCGGCGGCGGCCGTCGTTGGACTCTTCGAGGATCTCGGTCCCGGTGATGTCTGCGGGCATGAGGTCGGGGGTGAACTGGATTCGCTGAAATTTGAGGTGGAAGACCTGGGCGATGGTGCGGACGAGCAGGGTCTTGGCGAGCCCCGGAGCCCCGGTGATCAGGCAGTGGCCGCCGGCGAAGAGGCTGATCAGGAGTTGATGCGTCGCCTCCTTCTGGCCGACGATCACCTTGCCGAGTTCCCGTTCGATCCTGCCGCGGCTTTCGTGGACCTTCTCCACGACCTGGCGCTCGTTTTCGTAGGCGTCGACTTCGACTTCGACTTCGACTTCGACTTCGACTTCGACTTCGACTTCGACTTCGTCCGTCACGATCGCTCCTTGGAATGGCTGACGAGAGAGGGTTGTTCCGCGGCGTAGGCCGTTTCGCGGTCGACCAAGGTGGCGCCGATCAGGTCCTTGATGGGGAACGGGGGCTCTTCGACCGTCAGGGTGGTTCTACGCGGCACCAAGGGTTTGAGCGAATCCAGAAATGAGGTGCTAAGGATTTTCACCTGCCGGTCCGGGCACCCTTTCACGAAGGCGATGTCACCAAGCCTGAATGTCCCTTCTTCGATGGCGACACCCACGAAATGCCAATCTTTATGACGACTGGCGGTTAAGACTCGCAACATGAAACTCATGCCGTCCTCACTTCTCGTTGAGGCGTCGGTAAGTCGTCAGCAGTGAAGTCAATCGCGTTCGAATTCGAATGACTTCTTCCCGCGGGATTCCCCATTCCCGAGAGTTCGCGAGCAGCTTTTCCTGAGCCATGATTTCCAATCTCATCATACCAAGGTCTTCGCCGAATTCTTGGGCTAACCGCGCATATTCGCCGGTTCGAAATTGAGTGGCGTGGATGAATTCTTCGAAAACCGTCGCCGTATCCGGATTTGGACTCATCCGAATATATTTTGAACTCAATGTTTCGCCGAACGCATTCGGGTCGCTCTCCCACATCTCATAAACGGCCTCCTCGCTCATGTCGATCTCGCCGCCGAACTTCTCGAACGCGGCCTTCATTTTCTCGAATCGGGCGGGGTCAAGCGGTTTCCAGGTCCTTCCTTCATCCGCCGTCTCGCTCAATCCGATCTCCCGCCGGCCTCGTGTGGTTCGTGGATGGGGAAAACGCTTGGCGGGCAGTGCCCACCCTACAATGATGAATGCGTGTTTTTAACATCACGACCGATTTCAATGCGTCATCGCGTACGTCACGATATTGATCCCCATCGGGTACGCCTTTTTCTCGGAGAACTCCTTGAAATACCAGGGGTTATCACCTTCACGCTCCCAGCCGTCTCCGAGGTCGGTGTTGTGGCAGATGATCGCGACCATTCGCTTTTTGTCGTCGAAGATGCCGCGGTAATGGACTTGTTCGGAGCCAGGCCCGTGAAACTCATAAGTGATTCCCCGGTCTCGACCCCATTCCGCGGCCTGATAGTTGGGAACTTGCGGACGCTCCTTGAGGCGGTAGACGCACTGGAAGATTTCATGACTGAGCGGCAGTTCCTCGGGCTCCCGGTCGGGGAAAACCCGTTTGATCTGCTGGTGGAAATTCTCGTATTGAGCGTCCCCCCAGAAATCGTCGACCATCAGGAATCCGCCGCTCAAGAGGTATTTTCTCAGGGCGAGCACTTCCTCTTCCGAGAAACATAGCCTTCCCGGCTCGATCATGTAGAGAAACGGATAGTCGAGGAGTTTGGGGTCCGTCAGCCGTAAGGAAATCGGGTCGGGATTGACCTTCAGGGCGGTCAACTGCTGGAGCCGGAATGAAAAATTGAGGTCGCTATCGGGCCAATCGGTCAACCAGCCCCCGCCTCCGCCACCCCGGAAACCTCCGCGACGGCCACCGCCGAACCCTCCCCTTCCCCCATACGAATCATATTCGACTCGGACAAACGTGAAAACATCATTCTTGAACTTCGGGTCGACTTTCCAGTTCGGAATCCCCGCGCGGTCCTCGGGCAAGACCCCCGGCTGCCGCCAACCCCCGCCTCCTCCGGGCGGCCGGAAACCCCTCTGGGCGAGACAGACGCCCGAGACCGCCAGCAGGGCGACCGGCAAGACCATCAGCAAGAGTCGTCGACGGCTCACTTGACAGCCTCCTTCGGCGCCTTCGGAAGTTCGAGCAGGAGCTTGTGGGCTTCAAGAAACCGGGGGGCCTCTTCGAGTGACTTCAAAACCTCGCGGCGGGCCTCGGCCGTTTTCCCGGTCTCTTTCAACAGAGTCGCCAGGCGGAAGTGGGTGCCGGCGGGGTCGGTGTCGTCGAGCGAGGCGACGGCTCGGTACGCCGTCACGGCCTGTTCGCGCTTGCCGAGCTTCTCGGCGGCCAGGGCGAGATACTTGTGAGGGGCGGGGATCAAAGGGTTCACCGCGAGCATTCGCTCGGCGTTCTTCTCGACCCCCTTCCAGTCCGCGGCGGCCTCGTCGAGTTCCATCAGCCGCAGATAGGCCGGGCCTGCGTCACCGTTCAAGGCCGCCAGTTCGTCGAGGATCTTGTGCTCGGCGGCCTTGTCGGATCGCTTTCTCTGGATCTGGGCGAGCGGCACGTAAGCGTTCTCCGGGCCGACGTATTCCGGGTAAAGCGATTTGAACCGTTCCAAGACCTCCCGCGCCTCGTCCCATTTCCGCTCAACGGCGAGCCGGGTTCCCAGGCGCTTCAGCCCCCAGAAACTTTTCGGGTGCGTCTCCAGCCACTTAAGGATTGCCGCGGAATCGGCTTCGGGCGGGAGGTCGATTTCCTCCCAGGTCATGTTCGGGGCGATGGCTTCGGCCTTCGCTTTCGCGAATTTGGCGAATTCGGCGTCTAGTTGATCAAGCGTCATTTTCGCGCGGAGCGGCAGCGCGACGTTCAACGTCAGGCCCGCGCCCAGGTCGTCGAGGAGGCCTTTCACGGTTTCCGCACCGAACTTCGAGACCAGGAAATCGACCGCCAGTGCCGACTCGTGATAGGCGAACTGCATGTGGAGCGCCGATTTCGCCTTCAAGAACGCCGAGCTGAGCCGGCTGAGCGGCGTGAAGTCTTCGCCGAGGATCATCGCCCGGAACTTCGGGTTCGTCGAACCCCGCCAGGCCGCGTTTTCCCGCCCTTCCTCGTAAACCGAGATCCCCTCGGAAAGCCAGCGCGGCATTTTGTTGTGGGTCTTGGTGAGGGTGACGACGTGACAGTATTCGTGCCAGAGCACGGCCTCCCAGTTCGACGGGGTCTCGCCTTGCGACGCCGGGCTGTTGGCCGTCACGACCCTGCCGAAACAGACGCCGAGAAGGCCGTCGGCACCCGGCAGGCCGAACGTGCGGACGGCGAACTCCTTCTTCGCGGGAAAGATTTCGACGACGACTTCCTCGTTCAGGCTGACTCCGTACTTGTCGGCCAGGGTCTTGCGGGCGCGGCCGAGTAACGTCAGCACGCGCCGGCCGTAGAGGTCGGCCTCGCGGGGTTCCATTCGCAGGAGCAACCCTTCGCCTTTGAGGGTACGGAAGCCGGCGAGGCGGTCGTGGAGGGTGATCAGGTTATAGGCGACGACGTTGTATCCGTCGCGCGCGAAGACTTCATTCGCGAGCTTCCACCCCTCGGTCTCGTCGCCGAGACGGAGGAGGTCTTCGCAGAGCTGGACCTTTGCCGGCAGGTAATCGGCGTCGACCGCGAGTGCCTTTTTCTGATACGCCGAGCCTTCGGCGAATCGGTACTTTTGCGAGAGCTTGCGGCCGATGATGTGGTCGACTTCAGGGTTCGTGGGCCAGGAGGCGAGGGCTTTGGTCCCGGCGTCCTTTTCGCCCTCGGCGTCTGAACGGAGGTGGGCCAGGACCGCACGGTAGGCCCAGGCGCGGGGCTCGACGGCGTTGACCAGGATCACCTGATCGAGGACGTCGGACGCTTCCTTGTATTGCTCACCGTCGATCAACTGGTCGGCCCTCCCTAGGAGGCTGTCGACGTGATTGGAGTTGATCTTCAAGGCGGCGGCGAGGCTCTTTGCCGCAAGGGCGTGGTCGTCGTTCGAGAACGCCATCGCCATCAGATAGTGATAGCGCGGGTCTTCCCGCGCGTCTTTCGGGGCCTTGCGGAGGGTCTCGGCGGCGAGGGCGTAATCTTGCTTGGCGAGGGCGAGTTCGGCGGTCGCGAGGAAGCCGCCGGCGAACTCGGGGTGTTGCTTGGTGGCGACGTCGTAGAACTGGTCGAGCACTTTCTTGGCGTCGGCGTTCCGCAATAGGAAGAAGCGGCCGAGGCCGACGCGGCTCTCGGCGTCGGCGAAGCGCTGGGGGACCGCGAAGACGAGGCGTTCGATCGCGGTGAGCTGGTCGGCGGCGTCGTCGGCGCGGCCGGTCGCCCGGTAGGCCTCGTGGGCCAGGAGGTGAATTCGCAGGCTCGCGGGGAACCGGCGGAGGGCGTCTTCGGCGGCCGTGACCGCTGCCGGGTACTTGCCTCGAACAAGCTCGGTCTTGATCAC
This sequence comes from Isosphaeraceae bacterium, assembly GCA_043738665.1. Lineage (GTDB taxonomy): Bacteria > Planctomycetota > Planctomycetia > Isosphaerales > Isosphaeraceae > JAYUFP01. Next base: position 470 of record JAYUFP010000208.1, on the reverse strand, counting down.
GAGTCGCGCCCAGTCTTCGACCCAGCCGCTCTTGGCCCTGCCTTGGGCGGCCATCGTGCCGCACTCGACGTACTTGCCGACGCGGAAGAGTTCCTCGGCCTCATCGGGGTCGGCGGCGCTTGCGTTCGCGGCGGAGAGGCCTGCGAGCAGAAACAAGGCGCAAAGCGAGAGCCGGCGGGGGTCGGACGCGCTCATGAAGTCCTTCCGTGTCGGAATCGGCCGGACAAAGCGGGGCGGGAGAGGTGAACTCGATTATAGCCTTTTTGGAGATCGGATTGCGAAGGGTTTTCGGACCGGGACTTTTCGCGATGACTGGCGGCGAAATCCGGTCGTTGGAAGAAGACTCCGGGTGGCACTGGTGTCGTTGTTTTCGGCCGACCACTATGGAAGGTGAGGATGGCAAAGTCCGTCCTTCTCCCCCCGGGAGAAGGTGGCCGGAGGCCGGATGAGGGTCCCATGACCGATCACAA